>NZ_FMUF01000004.1:0-218687 GCF_900100985.1 Nitrosospira sp. Nsp1 | reverse complement strand
ACGAATATCACCAGGCATATCCATAAAACCAGCGTGTGAAGATCATATATCTGCTGGGCTATCGGCGTTTGCGGCTCGGGCAAGTTTAACTGGTAAGGATCCGCCGCTGCCGCCATTCCCAGTCCGGAATACAATGCGGTCGCCACAATCCCAACTATGGTTGCTGCTGCTTTGCTACTCATATCTCCCCCCACCTGGTCGCTGATTGCCAATGATGAGAATCCTTATCCAAGCCGGATAAAAAACCTTGATAATTACCGGTCTTATCAGCTTCTTCCGGGAATGAATCCAAAGTCGCTCCGGTCGAACATTAAGGATAATCGGACTCTCATATCCGGTATCGAATCGTATTGCGCAACGCGTGTTGAAACCTTGATAAATGTCAACTTTCATGAAGATTTCCAGAAGAAAACGGGTTTGGGATCGTCGAGTGACTGATCTCGCGCCATGGCACTATGACGTCAGCAAGAGCGCGCGCACGAGCAGCTTGATTGCCGCATCGAGCGCAATTCCTGCCGGATGGCTAAGCCCGATGAGCGTAGCCATTAGTGACGCGTAACTTCGGGGTGGATGCTGAGTCGGGTGACTTTATGGATGAGCCCCGGGTCCTGGATGCTGAAGCGGAAAACTCTTTTCAGCTTTTTTTTGTATATTCGACTACGGATATTTCCGCTAATCCCTTCAGGTTGGTCTCTTCAAAAGAGTCCCTGCTTATGTTCGAGCCGCCAGGGACCTGCGGGACTGTCGCGGCACAGGCCGAATACCAGAGATGGCGGGAGCGAAGGAACGGTAAAGCGTAAATCGAGAAACGACACGCAAACGCCATTTCCTGTGGGCTCGATCCGGTTGAGCGCAGGAAATGCTGCGAACCGGCGAAACGGTGCAAAAATATCCTGCGTCCATGCTTCATGGGCAAGATGGCGCTGGGAATCCGTATCGCCAAATCGCCCACGTCGTATCCATTTTGCGGCCGAGGCTGGCTGGTAGCCTGCGGCAATCTTCTCCCACGTGCCCAGTATTCCACTTGCTGGATCCGGCGGCTTGCGGCTATGGGTTCGCCATAGATCGATCGAAGCAACCTGATAGTCATCGCCATGGCTGACGATGACCTTCCAGTAAAAAGGCGACAGCGGTTGAGGAAAAGCATGGACTTCGGCTTCGAACAACCCGCTATTTTCAGCGTAGACCTCGCCCACCTTGACTGCGTGAGAATGCAGAACGCCCTGAAACCCTACGTAGCCTCCTAAAACCAGGAGGGCGATCACGGCTGGACGCCGTCCCTGAGGCCGGAGCATGGCTGCTACCAGGCCGATTGCAATAATTGCGGTGAAATAGGGGTCGATTATAAACGTGAATGGAATGGCGAAACGATGACGGGAAAAGGGTGCCAGCAGCATCGTGCCGTAAGCGGTAAATACGTCGCCCGCGATATGAATGGCTATGCCCAGAGCGGCCGTACTATAGATCGCCCGCCACGAGTAGCGTTGTCGCAAGATAAGGGAAAGCAGCCAGGCTAGCAGCAATGCCCAGGCGGGCAAGAGTATGATCGAATGAGTAACGCCTCGGTGCAGGGTTACGTAGGTGAGCGGATCAAACAGGCGCAATACAAAATCGCAATCGGGAAACGCGGCTGCCACGAACCCGACCGTCGTGCGCACGCCTGACGTCAACTCACCCGGGGCCGGCCTCATCGGCGCGGTTGCCCGCGCCAGCAGTGCGCCGCTTAAAGCATGGGTCAGCGTGTCCATGCCGCTTCAGTAACGATGAGAGCGATACGTGCGTTTGGGCTCGGGCTCAGGTACCTCAGGTACCTTGTGGCGCTTTTTCGCTGCCTCCTCTTTCTTCCATGCTGCGACCGGTAAATACAAAGCGATCCAGGTTCTCGGCCATCGAGAGGCACCCGTTGAGAAACCGGCCGGTTCTGGCTGCACCGGGAGAGTTATCGCTCATCCAATGGATGAACGTAGCCAGATAAATCGTGGTGAGCCCGGTCTCTTCCAGGGCGCGCCGGAAATAAGTGGCATCCCGGCCCGCCGCCTCGCGCATCCATTGAACCGTACGGCTGATACGCATCAGTGCCGGAAGCTGAATATGGATGTGCCCCGGCTCCAGTTTGCCGTAGATCATCTGCCGGGTTGTCTTGCGATACGGATACAGCGCGCCAAGCCATGTCATGATCAAGCGGTGAAGCCGCCGGCGCGGCGTCAGATATATAAAGTCGGAAGCCTGCGCGGCTTTGAGCATGGCGCTATCGGCTCGCTCGAACCAGGCATCGACAATGTCCTCTTTCTCGCGAAAATGCGCACGCACATCGTCCAGGCTGATTCCCAGCACAGCCGCCACATCATGCAGGCGCACGGCTTCCCATGATTTCTGCTCGCCGAGCCCAACCGCGGCATCGACAATCTGATCGGATGTTGCCATATTTCCTCCGATGAGTTATTGATTCGGAATGGAAAAATATTTCAGCTCAATCTGGCTTAAAGTGTAAAACACATCCATCGCATTATCAATACCGGCGGCTCGTATGACGGGCGTGATCGGAAATGCCAATGAGATAGCCTGGTCACATCAGGCTTACATCAAGCGGCCAGGTATACCATGTGCCAGGTGTAATCATTAACCCCTTGCTCATGGCCGGCATGACCGCCCGGCCTGTGCTTCAGCGAAAATATGCTTTTGCTTTTATCCGGTTATCCTCGATCATCTCCCCTACCGCGAATTCAGTCGAACCGCAACGTATAAAGCACGTCTATTGCATTATCAATACCCGCTCGTGTGACGAGATTGATTCTGGGGGTAAGCGTATAGGTGAGTTTGGTTACGCCGACCACGGCAGTCAGTCCTTGTTCATAGCTGATATAGGCTCGCTTCGAAAGTCGTTTGCCGACAATGCCGACCTGCCCCATCAAGGCATCGCTTCCCGCCTGTTTTATGGTTAGCTCATCCACGCCGATCGCCTGGCTGATCTTGTCCGTGATGCCCCCCGATTGCCCACCCAGAATAGACGCGGCTGCGGCGAGCAGCAATGATGCATCAGCTTTTCCTCCAGGGGCGCGGCCCAGTGCGATCCATGAAAGTTTCTCGAGATCGGGTACAAGCGGGGTAGATACCAGCCGTACTTTAGGTTGACGTACGCTTCCGGTCACTTCGACGCCGGCCTCTACCGCCAGCCCTTTGCGCACGGCAAGTACATTCAGCGCGGGATCGTCAATCGGCCCCTTGAAATCAACGATACCCCGCTCTACCGCCAGACGCTGGCCATAAGCTTCGAAACTGGTATCGCGCGCAGCGATGGTGCCAATGGCTCGCAATCGATGCCCGGGCTCGCCGCGCAGGCTCAACTGGCCAGCCAGTCTTCCCTCGAGACCCGAGGCACGGATATAGAATTGATCGCCCAGATCGAGGTTGGCCTCCATATCGACCCGCAAGCCCTTTCGGTCGGGCTGATGGTCAGAGGACGCTCCTCCCGTAACGATGACATCATCCGGCAAGTGCGGGCTACCGGCAGTTGGCTGGGCAATCAACCCCGCCTTTGCGGCAAGGCCACCCTTCAAGGTGAGCATGTTGTTTTCCAGGCTGGCGCGACCATTTCCCGAAGCAATGATCCAGCGATCCGGCCGCTGTGCCAACGGCACGAGGTCGGCGATAATTTCCAGATTACCGCGCTGCCCCTTTAAATCCATCACACCCGATGCCCTCAAACTGCCCGGCCCTTTGGCAAGCTTCAGGTTCTTGAGCAGCCGGTCATTGGGCGGGGGCACGTGAGGAGCGGTAAAATTCAGAACATCCATATGTAAGGATTCCTGGTCGAAGCTCGCCGACAGTTTTCCCTGCTCAAGCCGCACGCCCTGCTCCAGCAGCGCCAACGCCAGATCGTCGCCGTATATCTGCCCGTCCAGACGAGGGCTGCCGAAAGTGCCGACGACATCCGCTCGCAAGGCAAGCCGCCCCCCCGTTCGTATATTGTCATCGAACGCCGGACCAGCCCAGGAAATATCGTCCATATCGACGAGTAGATTTCCCGTAAGGGTTGCAGCGGGCAGTACCGTCCAGTTCATGGCAGACTCGGCGGATCTTGTGACAGGCATGGAGAGTGAGGCACTCGCCTCACCCAGGCGCTTTCCTCTCGCCTTGAATTCTCCCGTCAATCTCCCGTCCACGGCCTGGGCAGCGAGCTGAAGCGTCTGCAAACCCAGCGGCAGCGGCGAGTCGCCCCCCGGTAATATCCAGTCGCCACTTTCACGTGCAACGCTAAGGCTCCCCGTCAGCCGCGCCCCCGATGCGATGTCCCATTTGCCGCCCAGCCGAAGTGCTTCATTATCTTTCGGCCCGTTCTCGACTGCATCGGCGCCAAGGCGCAGTCCAATCCCGGTAAAATTACCCCTGCTACTCCATATTTGGGGCGTCCACTCAATTCCATCGATCTGCGCGGTTCCGCCGGCAACGATAAACTTTGCTGCGCCAAACGATACGTGCCTGGCGCTCATGCCCAGCGGCGCCATACCCGCCAGCTGAAAGGAAAATCGACCGGTTCCCGACAGTTCGGATAATTCTCCCAACCATTGCGCGTTTTGCCACTGCTGAGCCGGTTTGTTCAATTCGCCCGCTGCTCGCACCACCAGGCTCTGGTGGTCATTCAGGCGAGCCGCTATCCGTACTTCGTGCCGCGATCTTTTACCTTCCACTTCCAGCTTCAGATTCTGCAACATGCTTTTTGTCTTCGTTGCATAATCCGCGGCCGTTATCGTTAATGCGACGACATCGCCATGCAGGCTGCCATCGGCCGCTACACTGCCAAAATGGTGCTCGCCTGGAAGCGCAAGATTATTCCCTTTTGCATTGAACGTCATATCCGGCCATTGAAAACCATGTTCTGAAAAATCGGCGGAACCGCTCTCCAGCACCGCCCTGGCAGCAAGGGAACCGCTGAGTCCGTGCCCGATCTGTACAAGAGCCGGTGCGGCAAGCTCGAATTGCAACTGGTCACCTTTGCGGCCGAAGCCGCCGCGCGCGGTGAAATGATTGCTACCGAGCCGCACCTCGACCTCACCCTTGACTCTACTGAAACCCGCAACCTCGACCCGCCCATGACCGCTCACGGGCTGTTTTACCACGTGACTGTTCCCCATCTTGAAATGTATCGCGCCTGCCGGGCCGGCTGCTGTCTCCCCGCCCGCCGCTCCAGGCTCCAGCTCGCCCGTCAACTCCAGCGCTGCGTTGAGGCTCGTTTGCGGCGCCTGTACAAATGCGGAAACATCGAAATTCTGGAGCCTGCCTTCGAAATTAAATGCCCGTGGTCCGCTTAGCCCAAGTTTGCCTTGACCTGTAAGCTGGGACCGGCCATGGCTGAGGCGCATCTTGTCCAGTGTCAAGGCGTCACCTGCCCGTACTACATGGGCATCCAGACGCAACTTCCTGTCGTGAAGCGACAGAATAGCGTCTTGATTCCGCGTGTCGCCGCTGAGCTTTACCTTACCATTCAGGCTTGCCGGGCGCAGGCGCGTATCAAGCTTGGCGGGATCAATGCGGCTGATTATCAGATCCGCTGATCCTGTCGCCTCCTTGAGCTGCCAGGCAAGGCTTCCCGAAACGGTTCCCCCGCCTGCCGCCACCAGCGTCAAATCGTTGAGCTGGAGCAATTCGGCAGATAATATCGGTTGCGCACGCGCCTGAAGCACAGGTAAGCCGCCCTGATCAAGCGGCTTGGGCGCATTGTTCTCCACCGAAACGCTACCTTCGAGCTGCCCGGCAACAACCTCGTGCAGGTTTGCCTGCACCGTGAGACTCGCTGTCGGCGCACCTGCAGAAAAAACATGCGGATCAAGTCCGCTCACAGACAAGCTCAGCCCGGCGATAACAATAGGACCATAAGGCTGCAGTTGCGCTTCGCCCTGCCCTGTCAACCCGGCGCCGCTCCCTTTCGCTGTCATGTCGAACCGCTCCAGGTTGCCTTTAATGATGGCTGAAATACGCGAACCGGTGGTTCCAAGCGCCGGGAAATCGGAATTCGCAAGCTCGGCCAGTTCAGCTTCGGCATGTAGATCGAATGGCCTGATACCGTCCAGCTGGCCCGACGCGATCAATCTGCCGAATTCGAGGTGGGTGCGCAACCCGGATAACCGATGCCTCCGGCCGTTGCTTTCCAACCCCGCCATGAGCTCTGCCGCGACAAATACTGGCCTGCCGCCCTCTTCATTCATTACGCGTAACGTGCCGATATCGAGTTTATGCAAAGACAGCGAAAAAGGCAGCTCCAGGCTTGCGGGCAAGGATTTTGGTTGCGAAGAGGGTGGCGAAACGATCTCCACTTCTTTCGCCGACAGTGCTGTAATCGTCACATGGCCCGAACGTAACTCACCGGGTTGCCAGTTCAGTTGTACATCTCTTGCGATGACAAGCAGATCGTCACTCGCGAAGCGAATGGTCCGTGCGCTGATCGATCCCGAAAGCGCTCCATCCAGTTCTTCAAACGAGAGATTGTCGCCGCTGATATGCGAGACTGCCGATGCGAGCGACTTCAGCCCGGAAGTGCTTGTCGATAGCCAGATGCCGATGCCCGCAGCCAGGGTAACGAGGGCAACAAGCACTAGCGCGGCCCATCGCCATCGCCATTTTTTCATGGCGGATTTTTCAGTCTGACCTTCCGGAAAGTTCGGCATGTTCTTTTTAGAATGCTACGGCAATCGAAAAATGCAGGCGCAATTTGCCGTCACGTTGCCCGCGCGCGAGATCGAGCGCCAGCGGCCCAACAGGGCTGCGCCAGCGGACACCTCCTCCGTATCCAACCGCAAGATCGAGCTGACGTACACTGTCGGCAGCATCACCGACATCGGTAAATACGGCGGCGCCCCACTCACGCGTAAACCAGTGATTGTATTCAATCGTACCGGTAGCCATGGTTCGGCCGCCCACTATGGCTTCACCTTCGCGTACACCCAGATGCTGGAATGCATAACCGCGCACGGACTGGATGCCACCGGCACGGAACAGGTATTCCTGAGGGATACCAAAGCGCGATGGAGCAAACGTATACCCCAGCTCGCCGCGCAGCAACAGCACATCGCGTTTCCCGATGGGGTACCAGAATTGATGCCTTATATAGGTGCGCAGAAAATTTTGATCAGATAACGCCTGTTTGCTTCCGCCTCCGATACGCACTTCCGTTACCATCCCATCCCGTGGGAACAATGGATCGTCCACTGAACGATAGCGCAACTGCGCGTCCAGTACCAAAGTCTCGTTTATCTGATGCAGTCCCCCCTTGGGCGCCCGGTCTTCCCGTTGCCAGTTAAGCGCAAAGCGGGTTTCCGTTTTGTCATACAGTTGATTACGGCTTATGCCTACCTTCTCGCGTACGGTTTCCAATTCCTGAATAAAAGTTCTTTCGGCACCTGCTCCCAGAGAAAACCAGCGGCCGGCCTGGTCCCGCACGCTTTCGACGGTAGTGGATAGCGTTTGGCGTTTTTGTTCCAGGCGCAATCCGCCATTCAGCAGCAGCGCACGGTCCAGAAAATTATTGTTGGTGTAATTGATCTCGCCTCGCCCGCCGGTATTGGAGCTGTAGCCTGCCCCAACCGAGACGCGCTGCGACTGAGCCTCCGATAAAACCACCTCCACCGGTGCTGCCTGATGCGTCACTGCATCAGGCTTAATGTTGACGGCTGCTGAGTTGAACTGCGGGAGGTTTTGCAGTTTCGTCTGGAATGAGAGCAATTGATCTCGCCGATAAGAATCGCCCACTTTGAATGGAGCCAGCCCGGTGATCAGCGTTGGATCATAGCGGCTGAGTCCCTTGATCTCCAGATTTCCAAAGCGAAAAGCAGGACCGGAGTCCACTATCACCAATAGCCGCGCCTTATGAGAATCTGAATCCACCTCCGCCTTGCTTTCTTCTATCTCCGCTGCGGCATAATCCTCCGCCGCCACGCTGGACAAGAGTATTGCTTTGGCTTCTTCCCAGGCTGGCGAGCGAAATGGCTGGCCCGCGCCCAGGGGCCAGGCAGCTCGCAGCTTTTCGATACGCGCGCGCCGCCCGGACTCATCAGTTGCCAGATCTCCCTTGAATTCGATATCGACTTCTGTAACGAGGGTGCGGGGTCCCGGTATGACTTCCAGCACCGGGATTGTCCCGGGAATGGCATGGGGCGTCGCGGAATGCAAGGTCATGGTCGGCGTGTAGTAGCCTTCGGTCGCGAGCAACTCGCTTATTTGCTTCCGTGCCCGGCGCATGAAAGTCGCGCGGTCGGTTTCATCGACCAGTTGCGTCATCGGTAGCTGAAAATGCGTTTTCAGCAAATCGCGCAACGGTTCCGGTGCTGAAATGGTGACTGCCGGCGGCGTGTTTTTGGCATCGGATTGCTGTGCATTGGCGACGCCGCCATTTCCCACCGTAAAAAGGATGAGCACCAGAAGGCGTACTGATATCCGTATTTGCGCCGGATGGATACGAGAAAGGGATTTCGCAACAGACATGAACGAGACAGGCTGTTTGAATACGCTACCGGAGCCCACTAAAAATAATAAGTGAATCCGGACGATGAGTTGAGAGACCGGCGTATGCCCCAACAGCCGTTTATCGAGCTGGGAGCCAACAATACCATTGATTTCTATGCAATTTCGCCTATGCTTCTATTTGGCGGTCCAGGCGGACCATCAAAGTAGAACTCATTTAGTGTTTCGCCGTCAAGCCGAGCGGTCGCAGGACCGGTCATTGCGTGCGTCGTTTTTAGCTGAAGAAATAAAATGCAGTTTCAATCCTGTACGCCCCTTGCGGAAGCGACTTTTTAGTGCATACCATGCATACGCCATGCCCAGATCTTCGCCCAGCCCGCGCCATGCTGAACAAACCCTTTGCTGAATTGTCTCTAAGCACAAGCACTTTGCAATAAGGATGGTATGGATAAGATAAAACAAATGGGGAATCCCATAGACAAGAAAACGCAAATCAATTTCTGGTACGTCATCATTGCGATACTCGGCATCCTGGTTGTACAGAATTGGTACACGAAATACACAAAGGTCGAGCCAATCCCCTATAGCCGCTTTCATGAATTGCTCGATCAGGACAAGATCGCGGAGATCGCGATCACCGAAAACCATATTTACGGCTCACTCAAGAATGAAGGCGCCGATGGGTTAAAGAATTTCGTTACCACGCGCGTAGAGTCCGAACTGGCTGATAAGCTGGATAAGCACAACGTTATCTATACCGGCGTGGTTCAGAGCACGTGGGTTCGTGACCTGCTGTCCTGGCTGCTGCCGATGGCGATTTTTGTCGGGATCTGGTTATTTATCATTCGACGCATGAATCCGGGGGGCATGAGCGGCGGCCTGATGTCGATCGGCAAAAGCCGTGCCAAGGTATTCGTGGAGACGGAAACCAAAGTCACCTTCGCGGATGTCGCCGGCGTCGATGAAGCAAAAGAAGAATTGGTCGAGATCATCAATTTCCTGAAGGACCCCAAAGAGTATGGCCGCCTTGGCGGACGCGTGCCCAAAGGTATCCTGCTGATCGGTCCGCCCGGTACCGGCAAGACCCTCTTGGCCCGCGCGGTCGCGGGCGAGGCGGGTGTCCCGTTCTTTTCCATTTCCGGCTCCGAATTCGTCGAGATGTTCGTCGGCGTTGGCGCCGCGCGGGTGCGCGATCTGTTCGAGCAGGCACGACAAATGGCGCCCGCCATCATATTTATCGATGAGCTGGATTCACTGGGGCGGGCTCGTGGCGCATATGGGATGGGTGGGCACGACGAAAAAGAACAGACACTGAATCAGCTACTGGCTGAGCTCGATGGTTTCGATCCGAAAAGCGGCGTAGTGTTGCTGGCCGCAACCAACCGGCCCGAGATCCTCGATCCCGCATTATTGCGGGCGGGGCGGTTCGACCGCCAGGTGCTGGTGGACCGGCCGGACAAATTGGGCCGTGAGCAGATTCTCGCCGTTCACCTGAAAAAAGTGGCGCTCGATACCGATGTCAAGCCTGAGCAGATCGCAGCATTGACGCCAGGATTCACCGGAGCGGATCTGGCGAATCTGGTCAATGAAGCGGCGCTGCTTGCAACCCGGCGTTCTGGTACCTCGGTCACGATGGATGATTTCAATAACGCCGTTGAGCGGGTCGTCGCGGGCCTCGAGAAACGTAACCGTCTGCTCAACCCGGAAGAGCGGCGCGTCGTCGCATTCCATGAGCTAGGCCATGCCCTGGTAGCCCTGGCCTTGCCGGGCACTGACGAGGTGCATAAAATTTCGATCATTCCCCGGGGCGTCGGCGCGCTGGGCTATACGATCCAGCGTCCGACAGAAGACCGGTTTCTGATGAGGCAAGCCGAGCTGGAAAACAAGATGGCGGTGCTGCTGGGCGGCCGCGCGGCGGAACAAGTGGTATTCAGCGAGATATCGACCGGTGCATCCGACGATCTTATCCGCGCGACCGATCTTGCCCGCGCGATGGTGTTGCGCTACGGGATGAGCGATGCCCTGGGCCACGTCGCCTATGACCGCGAACGATCGACTTACCTTCAGCCCGGTGTACCGATGCCTCAAAGCCGGGACTACAGCGAGGAAACCGCAAATGCGGTCGACAGCGCCGTGCGCGCGCTTGTCGATCATGCGCTGGAGCGTGCTATCGGCGTTCTAATGGTTAATCGTGCGCTGCTTGACCGGGCCGCGGAGGAACTGCTCAAGACCGAAACCCTGAACGAGCCCCAGATAGAAGTGTTGAAGCGCGAGATAATCGCTCAGGCCGCGCATCCGGCGAAAGCCTGATGTGAAGAAGAGGCGATAAGCACGGCGGCGTGCGTCCGAGTTCTTCATTTGCCAGTCCTTATCTTTTCTTAAAAATATTTTCTATACGAACACTGATTCGTGTATACTCGCCGCTTCGATGAAAAGCCCCTACTGTCTTTCCGGGTTTTTATCGGTTCATCGTTCCTGACCTCTCTTCGATTTTCAAGCCTCCAACGGAAATTGTGCGGTACCGTGGTTAGCGGCGATGTCTTATATGTACGCTTGCGCCAACGGTATTTTGCCCATCAATTTCGGCAACCTTTTCTGTTTGCGCGCGTTAAAGCGCCTCTATGAGTCCAGGTTTCTGGCCGAGACAAGCGCAAAAGAAATTGCTCCTCGCATGTCAATGACTGCAAGCAGCAAAACTTTTGATCACGCTCCGCTTGGCCTCGAACCTCGAATTCTCATGAGGTGCATATTTTTTCATTTAATAGGAAAAAAACAACGTGTCTTTTGAAAATCTGAATCTACACCCGCTTATCCTCAAAGCTATCATCGACTCAGGCTACACCACGCCCACTGCCATCCAGGAGCAGGCCATTCCCGAATTGCTGGCTGGTCACGACATCATGGCTTCCGCCCAGACGGGTACCGGCAAAACCGCTGCATTCATGTTGCCGGCGCTGCACCGCCTTGCCACGCCATCCAGCGTACACAGCCGTGGACCGCGCGTACTGGTCTTGACGCCGACGCGCGAACTCGCACTTCAGGTGTCCGAATCCGCTGCCAAATACGGCAAGCATCTGCCCCGCGTCCGGGTCGTAAGCATTCTTGGCGGCATGCCATACCCGCTGCAAAATAAACTGCTTTCACAACCGGTAGATATTCTGGTAGCAACGCCTGGCCGCTTGATCGATCACATCCAGCGCGGCCGCATTGATTTTTCGCGCCTGGAAATGCTGGTGCTGGACGAAGCCGACCGTATGCTGGACATGGGTTTTATCGATGATGTCGAAAGAATCGCTTCCGCCACACCCGCAACTCGCCAGACGCTGCTTTTTTCGGCCACGCTGGATAGCGCGATAGACAATGTCGCGGCACGGCTGCTGAAAACCCCCAAACGCATCCAGGTTGCGGCACAGCAGGCGCGACTCGACAATATCGAGCAACGTCTGCATTATGTCGACGATCTTTCTCACAAGAATCGGCTGCTGGATCATCTTTTACGTGATCTGGCCTTGAAACAGGCCATCGTCTTCACTGCCACCAAACGCGATGCAGATACGCTTGCCGACAATCTTTCCGCCCAGGGCCATGAAGCCGCCGCCTTGCATGGCGACATGAATCAGCGTGATCGCACGCGTACGCTGAGCAAGCTTCGCGGTGGCGCACTACGGGTGCTGGTGGCAACCGATGTCGCAGCACGTGGAATCGACGTGGTGGGCATCACTCACGTCATCAATTTCGATCTGCCAAAATTTGCCGAAGACTATGTGCATCGTATCGGCCGCACCGGCCGTGCCGGCGCATCAGGGATCGCGGTATCATTTGCTTCGGGCAAAGACGGCATTACTCTGAAAAAGATCGAACGCTTCACCGGCCAGCGAATCGAATCGCACGTGGTGCCGGGTCTTGAGCCCCGGTTCAAGCCGCGCACCGGAACAGGTGGTGCGCCCAGCGTCGCCCATAAACGCAATCGCACGTGGTCAAATGACGGCGGCCGCTCCAGCACCGCAAATAGTGCCAACGGTAACTGGGATAATAGCCGCAGCCGTTCGTTTGGCGATAATCGCACCGGTACGCGGGGTAATGCAGCAGGAAATACGTTCAGGAATAGCAGCGCTCCCGGATCTCACTTCAGAACCAAGTAACAGATCACATTTATAATGCAAATGGCCCGGATTCAGCGTCGAAATCGCTGAATCCGGGCCGTTTGCGTTAACTGATACAGTTCCCCGGATATGCCCATACCAGTTGCCGGAGTATTGCGGCGTGGCACGAATGAATCGTTCTCTTATTCCGGCTGGTTACGCATGAAATCGGCAGTCTGATAGAAAGCCTTGGCGAGATTTTTGCACAATTCCTCGTCCAATCCAACGTCCGCCATCGCACGATTCATGCAGTCCAACCACTGGTCACGCTCCGGAGCGGCTATCGGGAAAGGCTTATGACGGGTTCGCAGGCGCGGCTCGCCATGTTTTTCGGTATACAGGGATGGGCCGCCTGTCCAACCGGATAGAAACATGAACAACTTGTCTCTCGAACTGCCCAAATCCTGCGGATGAAGTTTACGTATGCCGTAATAGTCCGGGTCTTCATCCATCAGATCGTAAAAACGGTCCACCAGGCGACGGATAGCTGTTTCACCACCTATCAGTTCATAAGCTTCTACAAGATGCACTTCACTCTCCTATCTTATTCTTCAATCATCAGTCGCTATACAAGCGCTACGACAAGCGTGCAACGCTCGGCTCCGGCCGTTCCAGTTTCTCCGGCAGGGGCTCACGTTTTCCAAGCATGTGCAGGATACAGTAAACACCGGCGGCGGCAAGCAGATGCTTTACCGTATGACCGCTTATCACATGACCGAGATCATAAATTTCCTGATCCTCGAGTTCCGCAAGCTTGGCAAAGCCATAGAGCGCAAGCGCCACGTAAATATCAGCTCCGCGGGTATATCTCGACCGGAAAAAAATGGCAAGCAGAATAACCGCCAGCAATGAATAGAACTGTACGAATACGTAAAAGTTCAGATTGCCGATGCCACGCTGTTCACTCCAATGCCAGTGCACCACCGTTCCTGCTCCAATCGCGACCAGCACAGGCAGCAATCGCGAGCCCAGCTTTGGATTGACGCGTTCGTTGAGCGTTGCGGCGAGCAGTGCGGTTATACCGATGGCAATCGGTAGCCGGTCCCACATCAGGCGGTCGTTATCGGGCATCAGGTGATAATAGCCCGAGCCAAAGCAAGCCATTGCCACACTCAGGAAAAGAATCAGGTAGGGCCAGCGTTCGGACGGCTCGACGAATACCCCCGCTGCCCGCCACCCGCAAGGGTCCAGCAGAAACCGCAAACCTGCTACGCCGACAAACAGAAAGGCAACGCCGGAAGTGACATCACAAAAATTCGGTATGTCGAAAAAGTTGCGCGCATCGGCAAACTGATGATACGCCTGGGGCTGGGGAATAGGCGGCACAATCGCTGCAATCAGGAACATCCCGGCTGAAAGAATGCCCAGCCACCACAACCGGGAACGCATCCGACCCTCCATGTCCCTTCTCCCGACTTATACCCACTGCAGCGCTTCACCGCCGCATTTGCGCAACGGCTTCCTCCACCCGTTCCACCGCAATGACCTCGATACCGGAAATCGCCTGCTTCGGCTTGTTGGCCTTAGGGACGATGGCCTGAACAAATCCCAGCTTCGCGGCTTCCTTCAGCCGTTCCTGGCCGCGCTGGACCGGGCGTATCTCTCCCGCCAACCCGACTTCACCGAACACCACCGTTTTTTCCGGCAGCGGCTTGTTCTTGAGTGAAGAAACAATAGCCAGCAATACTGCCAGATCCGCACCCGGTTCCGTAATTTTCACACCACCCACCGCATTGACGAACACATCCTGGTCAAAACACGCGATGCCGGCGTGGCGGTGCAATACCGCCAGCAACATCGCCAGACGGTTCTGCTCCAGCCCCACGCTGAGTCTTCTGGCATTAGGCGCATGGGCCTCATCCACCAGCGCCTGGATCTCCACCAGCAGCGGCCGGGTGCCCTCCTGCGTCACCATGATGCACGATCCCGGCACCTGCCCCCCATGGTGGGAAAGAAACAGGGCCGAAGGATTGCTCACCTCGCGCAAACCCTTTTCGCTCATGGCGAATACGCCGAGTTCGTTCACCGCGCCGAAGCGGTTCTTGAAAGCTCGAATCAGGCGAAAACTGGAATGGGTGTCGCCCTCGAAGTAGAGTACCGTGTCCACCATGTGCTCCAGCACGCGCGGCCCCGCCAGTGCCCCTTCCTTGGTGACATGGCCCACCAGAATGATGCACGTGCCGCTGGCTTTCGCCAATCGTGTCAATTGAGCGGCACACTCGCGCACCTGCGCGACCGAACCCGGCACCGATTGCAGCGCGTCGGAATAAATCGTCTGGATGGAATCGATTACCGCGACATCCGGTTTGCGTTCCGCCAGTGCTATCTGGATTTTTTCCAGCCGTATTTCCGCCAGAAAATGTATCGCCTTGGCATCCAGGGTCATGCGTTGTGCCCGTAGCGCCACCTGCTGCGCCGACTCCTCGCCGCTCACATATAATACGTTACCCGTAGCGGATATTTTCGACATATGACATAGTGCTTGCAGCAACAGCGTGGATTTGCCGATTCCCGGATCTCCCCCCAGCAGCACCACGCCGCCATGCACCAGGCCGCCACCCAACACCCGGTCAAATTCGGCCATGCCGGTGGAGTAACGCTGCTCTTCCCCCGTCTTCACCTCGCTCAAGCTTTGCACCTGTCCTGTTTCGGATACCGGCGTAAAGCGGGTCACGGTTTTTTCGGCGATTGCCTCGACCAGTGTGTTCCATGCCTGGCAATGCGGGCACTGCCCCTGCCATTTCAAGGTCTGGCCGCCGCATTCGGTGCAGGAATAAGTGGATTTGGGTTTAGCCATTTTTAAGAAAATAATTTGTCATAGTCCGCATGGCTACCGATCCAGAGCCAGACCAATCCTTTATCGGTTTCTGCGGCAATTGCGCGGTAATGCACGCCGACTCTGGCGGACCAAACTTTTCCAATCTTTTTGAACTGTAATGACGGGTGGGAAGGATTTTGTTGCAAAAGCAGGAAATTCTTGTCGGCGAGGTCACGAACCGTTGTCGGCAATTGTTGATAGCAACGCCAGAAGCGAGTTGATGTGAAATGCTTCAAGGCGTCTAAAGTGGAGCCGTTTTTCCATTTCGGTGTTCAGTCAACGCTTCTTCCATGAAAGCATCGAATTTGCCGGCATAGGAATCTGCTTCAATTTGCCGGTCCCATCTGCTGCTTTCGTAATCGGCAAACCACGCAGCAAGCTCGGCGAAAGCTTTATCATCAAGGCCTTCAATCTGTTTTTCAATCAGTTTTATGTCGCCCATATCCTCTCCATTCGTTTGATATTTTGACAACACCATTTTAATCCGTTCGAAAGAAATTGTTCCAGTTCGGTAGTCGCAAAACTTATGAGCGCATTCATCGTATTTTTTTTCTTTGAAATATACCGCCTAACTTTTGCAAAAAAACTCTGTAAACAATATGCTTTAATTTGGATGATAAAACTGGGGGAGCGTCTTACAACGGCGAACAGCGCTAGCGAAATGAGTCTCAAACAAGCAAAAACTCCGAAAGCAAGCTCATGGGGCTCCGGGAATGTTAACAACAGCACTCAAAACCTACGAAAATAATGATAATAGTATCGGTTATTCTAACTCACCAATAAAGATACTGGATCACCAAACTGTAATACTTACACTGATGTCTTCGTACAGATTTCTTCACTCGAATCCAACCTGTTAGAAGGGGATAGACCTTGGAAGAACTTTAAATAACGCCTATCATTCATTCAGTCTGAATATCTATAGGTCAGGGTAAGCAAGAGCAAAACAGTCACATTTTTGTAGTCGGGGTTTCCTGATGAGCACGTCCACCAACGATAACCCCTCGAACACCTTGATCCCCGGCGCGTACTCGCCGCTCAAGATACAGACGTTCAGATTTTTTTGGCTCGCATCTCTCGGTTCCAATATCGGTACCTGGATCAATGCGGTAGCCTCCGGCTGGGTGATGACCGACCTTTCCCCTTCGCCGGTGATGGTGTCCCTCGTACAGGCAGCGGCATCATTGCCGATGGTACTGTTCGCGCTGGTCGCCGGTGCGCTCACCGATATCGTCGACCGGCGCCGCTATTTGCTCGCAACACAAATATGGATGGCGTTTGCAGCCGCCACGCTGGCTTTCCTGTCCGGCATCGATCAGCTCGATGCCTGGTATCTATTGATACTGACCTTCGCCATGGGCATCGGAGCATCGATGGCAACACCTGCAATGAATGTCACCGGCCTCGAACTCGTTCCCAGAAACCTGCTGCCGCAAGCGGTTGCCCTGAGTTCGCTGTCGATGAACCTCTCGCGCTCCATCGGCCCCGCCATTGGCGGCCTGATGCTGTCCCAACTGGGCCCATGGGCGGCCTATAGCCTTAACGCAATCTCGTTTATCGGCATGATACTGATGTTGTGGCACTGGAAACCTCAACCGGATGAGCGCTCTCTGCCGCCTGAGCGCTTCTTCCAGGCACTGCGTGCGGGATTGCGCTATGCGCGCATGGCATCGCCGTTTCGCGCCGTCCTGATCCGTGCCACCGCTTTCATTGTCTTCACGATTTCCGCATGGGCGCTGCTCCCGCTGATCGCGCGCAATGAGCTTGCGGGCGGACCGGCAACCTATGGATTTCTCCTGACCTTTGTCGGCATTGGCGCGGTCGGCGCTGTTATCAGTTTACCGAGGCTTCAGACACATGTCTCGCGTGACCGCCTGGTACTTGTCGCGAGCATAGTGTATGCGCTGACCACTGTCGCCCTGGCGACGATCCGGAGCGAAGCGGTACTGTACGGAGTCATGCTGATTTCCGGCGCCGCCTGGGTCACTGTCCTGTCTTCGCTGCAGGTCGCAGCGCAGATCTCGGTGCCCACCTGGGTTCGAGGCCGTGCATTATCGCTCTACATCATGGTGATCTCCGCCGGAATGGCACTCGGCAGTCTGCTATGGGGATGGTTTGCCTCGGAAGCCGGCATTCCAGCGGCTCTGGTGGTCTCGGCCGCAGGTGCCGTGGCGGCGGCATTGGCTGCGCGCGGATTCAGCCTGGGAGCACAGGAAGCGCCTGACCTGGCGCCATCCGATCATTGGGCGCCGCACCCGCCCGCCGCGGAGGAACTGGATCGGCGCCGGGGCCCGGTCCTGGTGACTATCGAATACGAGGTTGCGCTGGACCAGCGCGTGGCCTTCCTGGATGCGATGCAACCGCTCGGCGCGTTACGCCGCCGCGATGGCGCGTTTGCCTGGAGCATCTTTGAGGATATTACCGTGCCCGGCCGCTATGTCGAGCTCTTCCAACATGACTCGTGGCTCGATCATTTGCGTCAGCACACGCGCGTCACGCGCGAGGATCAGCGTGTTCAGGAAAATGCCCTCAGTTTTCACACAGGCAGCAAACCCCCAAAGGTTACTCATTTTGTCGGCGGTGCGCCAGTGACGCTCACGGACAGTTCAGTTGCAGCGAGCCCATAAAATGGTGGGCTTGCCTTGCTGGCAGCCTGTCGGGCTTGAAGAATCGCAGCGAAAAAGTGACTGGGTGAGGGCAGATTTTGCGGATTTTGAAGGCCAATAGTTATTCTATTGGTCGAAAAAGCGGCAAAATATGAACCGCCCAGACGCTTTTGCAGCCGATTTCCTTTAAGTCCGATAGGCTGCTAAGTTCGCCTGCTTCGTTCTCGCCAATTGCGGGTGCATTCGCCGCAAACGTTTCCCTGCCCTTATTTTCATTATCCACAAGGAGAACAAATCATGATAGATATACGTCGCGCCCAGGATCGCGGTCATGTCAATCTTGGCTGGTTGAATTCCTGGCACAGTTTTTCTTTTGGGGATTACTACGACCCCAAACATACCCAGTTTCGTGCGCTGCGCGTAATCAACGATGATACCGTCGAGCCGGGGGGTGGTTTTGGCACGCATGGGCACCGCGATATGGAAATCGTCAGCTACGTGCTGGAGGGCGCGCTTGCGCACAAGGACAGTATGGGCACCGGCTCCATTATTCGCCCGGGCAGCGTGCAGCGCATGAGCGCGGGCACGGGTGTGCAACATAGCGAGTTCAATCCCTCCCAGAGCGAAAAAGCCCATTTTCTGCAAATCTGGTTCTTGCCCAACAGGACAGGAATTTCTCCCGGCTATGAGGAGAAATATTTTGACGACACAGAAAAGCGCGGGAGATTACGATTGATTGCTTCGCCGGATAGCGCTGATGGGTCCGTAAAGATTCACGCCGATGCGAAGTTATTCGCCGCGCTGGTGGACGACGGCGAGCGGGTTGAGCAAACTATCGTACCGGGTGGCTATGTTTACGTTCACGTCGCGCGCGGCGAGGTATCGCTGAACGGTACCCGCCTGCACGCAGGTGACGGTGCCAGCCTTACGGATGAAAGTCACCTGGTTCTCGATCAAGGCCAGAAAGCGGAGGTGCTTGTTTTCGAGCTGGCATAAGCCAAGGATGGCGGATGACCGACGCTGAGTCCAGCTGCATCCTTCCCTCAACCGGCAGAATCGGCCCAAAGCATGCTGACGCTAATCAAACAAGTCGGGTATCAGGCTGCCACCGGATTACCAGGCTCGGTTCTCCTACCGTCGCCTGGAAGTCGGAATTCACGCCGATTCGCGGCACGCACACGAGATGTTCACCACTGAATATCAGCGGCAGCATTTCCCGCTCCCATGGCGGGAGCGATGCCTCGCGTAAAAGATTCTTGAGGCTGCGGCGCGGGCGTTTGCGATCCGGACGCAGACGCTCGCCGCCATGGCGCGGACGGATCGTTACCGGATGTTCCGAAAGTTTTTGCAGATTGATCCCCATGCCGCTATCGTGCGTGAATATAAGCGTACCACCTAGCTCGGCAATAACCAGTTGCTTTTCTCCATGCCAGGGCACCTGCCAATCCACGGCCAGCAAGTCATCAGGTCCTGGCATGTCCCGGTTGCGCATGTGAACCACGCCTTTGAAGCAACGAACTTCGGCATTGCCGAAAATCACCCGCAGTTTTGAGCCTGGGCCGGAAGACAGCAGTTGCCGCAGAATTTCTTCGAGCTTTATTGTACTGGGGAGTATCGCGCCCTGCTGCGCCAGGGTGTAGCGCAACAGATTTCTGGCACGAGGAAAACTCAATTTCCGCAAATCTTCAATGTGAAGTTTTCCAGGAACAATACATTCCCTGCTGTCAGCTTCGGCTAATTCATCCAGCAGAGTGGATGCCTCCGCCATATGTCGGCTTGCACGCAGGAAAGTCGTGCGATAAGAAGGAAAACGCTTCTCCAGTAGAGGGAAAAACTCATGACGCAGGAAATTCCGATCGAAAGATACATCTTCGTTGCTCTCATCGGTGACCCACTGCAAACTATTCTCTCTGGCATACTCTTCGATCTCGTGCCGGGACACGTCAAGTAATGGCCTGAGTATTCGCAGCCTGCCATCCAGCGGCCCCGACTGCTCGTCACCGGCTTCTGATCCTAGTTTACCGTTTCCCTGCGCCAGATTCCTGACGACCGGCATCGCGCTCAAGCCCTTCACACCCGCTCCGCGCAGCAATTGCAGCAACAGGGTTTCAGCCTGGTCGTCCAGATGCTGAGCCAGCACCACGTAATCCGCTTTGATTTTTTCGAATATCCGGTAGCGCTCGTCACGAGCGAGCGCCTCCAGGCTGACGCCGGGTTCCCGCCTGATTTTCAGCTCGGCAATTTCGAGGGGAATGCTTCTGGATCGGCATAGATCCCGGCAGAATTCGCTCCACTTGTCTGTGTTGGGGCTAATGCCGTGGTTGACGTGAATGGCCGAGAGCGAAAACTGCATTTCAATCGATGCCGGCACCAGCAAATCCAGCAGCACGACTGAATCCACTCCGCCGCTCAATGCAATAGCCAGATGATCGCCGCACTGAATCTGCTCACGCAGCACATTTTCAGTCCTGCGTGAAATGCTATTTGATTTTGACTTCCTTGAATTTGCCATATCCCATCAGCCGCTCAAAACGTTTCTCCAGCAATAATTCCGTGGAGTAGCCTTGTAACTGCTTGAGCGATTCCTGCAATGATTTCCTGGCGGACTGCATGGTAGCCAGATAATCGCGATGCGCTCCGCCTGGTGGCTCACTGATGATCTTGTCAATCAGTCCCAAGGTTTTGAGGCGATGAGCCGTAATGCCCATGATCTCGGCAGCTTCCGGCGCCTTGTCCGCGCTCTTCCATAAAATGGAGGCGCAACCTTCAGGAGAGATGACGGAGTATGTTGCATATTGCAGCATCTGCACCACATCCCCCACCGCCACTGCCAGCGCCCCGCCAGAACCGCCCTCGCCGATAACCGTGCAGATCACCGGTACTTTCAGTTCCGCCAGTACAAAAAGATTTCGTCCAATAGCCTCTGACTGGCCGCGCTCTTCCGCGCCGATGCCCGGTGATGCGCCCGGCGTATCGATGAAGGTAATTAAAGGCACACTGAATTTTTCCGCCAGGCGCATCAGGCGCAATGCCTTGCGATAGCCTTCAGGCTGGGGCATGCCGAAGTTGCGATGAATTTTTTCCTTGGTGTCACGTCCTTTTTGCTGTCCGATAACCATTACCGATTGCCCATTAAACCGTGCTAATCCGCCGATGATGGCGTAGTCATCGGCAAAACTCCGGTCTCCGTGAAGCTCTTCGAAATCGGTGAATAGATGCTGGATATAGTCAAGCGTATTAGGGCGCTGTGGATGTCGCGCGACCTGTGAAATCTGCCAAGGTGTAAGCTTCGCATAGATGCTGTTGGTCAGCGATTGACTCTTTTTCTGCAGACGCAGGATTTCGGCTGAAATATCCACCGCTGAATCGTCCTGTGCAAAGCGCAGTTCTTCAATTTTTGCTTCAAGTTCAGCGATGGGCTGCTCAAAATCCAGAAAAGTAATTTTCATGCAACACGGGCGTAAATTTAAAAACGCAATGATACAGGATCATGCGTCACCCAAAAAACGCATTCCGGGTAAAGAGTAAAAATGGATGAAATGCGGGCGTTACCTGCGCCGGGTTTTAACGAACCTTCAGGGTAGTTGCGTCTCATTTTCAAGGCCGGCGTATCAACAGCGGCGTCCCCTTTGCTGTAAGCTGTTGGAGATATCGTACACATAGATCCGGCCGCCTGTCGAGCCGAGAGATCTCCATCCATTGCCGTGATATATGCCAAATCCCGAGCGTCAAGATATTTCAGCCTGACAATGACAATGCTTCTCGCATCCGCTGCTTTCCTGCCGGTAAGCGGGATAGCGCATGCAAAGGATTACACGGCCGAAACAAACGGCCCGCCATCGCCGTTTTCCCTCAGTGGTTATGCGGAAGCCTACTATGACTTCGATGTCAATAATCTTGTCGGTAAAAAGCCGTCATTTCTGGTCAGCTATAGCAAAAACGATCAGCTTGCGCTAAATCTGGCTTTAATCACGGGCTCATATATGACAAACAATACCCGGGCCAACCTCGCGTTCGCCACGGGTAGCTACGTGACTGCGAATTATGCAGCCGAACCCGGTTTTTTAAAACACGTCTACCTTGCGAATGTCGGCATGAAACTATCCGCGGATAAAAATCTGTGGCTGGATGCCGGCATTCTTCCCTCTCATATTGGTTTTCAGAGCCCGATAGGCAAGGATAATTGGACATTGACCAGAAGTATCAGCGCGGAAAACACACCCTATTTCGAAACAGGCGCCAGAATCAGCTACACGTCGGAAAACGAAAAATGGTATTTGAGTGTAGTAGTTGTGGATGGGTGGCAGCGCATTCAACCTGTGGCGGGTAATACTACCCCCGCATTCGGTACACAAATCACTTATAAGCTTTCACCAAAAATAACCTTGAATAGCAGCACATTTATCGGCAACGACAAATCTGACATTGCCAGGCTCATGCGGTATTTCCACAATTTTTATGGGACCTTAAAGCTGAATGACAAGCTTACCGCGATGGTCGGCTTTGATATCGGTACCGAGCAGAAGCACAAGAACTCTTCCGGCATGAATACATGGTTCAATCCAGAGATCATGCTGAGATATACCCCTTCGGCAAAAACCGCTATTGCGGCCAGAGCGGAATACTACGATGACAAGCATGGCGTAATCATCCCATCCGGCACAACTAAAGGTTTTAAAATATTGGGCCTCTCGATCAATTTTGATTACAAAATAGCCAATAACATATTATGGCGCGTCGAGGCCAAGACATTGCGCAGCAATGACAACATTTTTACCAGGAATGACGGCAACACGTCCGCCAACAGCATATTTACGACAACATCGCTGGCGGTCAGCTTCTGATTAATTTACGCCTGCCGAACCCTTGCCGAAACTCCGCTGATTCAATAAGCATATTATTTTGGATGGTCAGGAGTAATCCGTTATTCATAAAGGATAATAGGAACCTTTCCGGAAACACTCCAGTATATTCGGCGGACCCTATCAAACTCCATTGCCAAAAACGTGTAAAATAGAGGGTTTTTCAAATCCTTTTCAGGCATATCACTTTGATCACCACAGCCAATATTACCATTCAATTCGGGGCCAAGCCCCTGTTCGAGAATGTCTCGGTCAAATTCGGCGACGGAAACCGCTACGGCCTGATCGGCGCCAACGGCAGCGGCAAATCCACTTTCATGAAAATCCTCGGGGGCGACCTCGAGCCGACTTCCGGCAATGTCAGCGTTGACTCCGGCGAACGTGTAGGCAAATTGCGGCAGGATCAGTTCGCTTTCGAGAACTGCCTGGTAATCGACACCGTGATGATGGGGCACGATGAGTTATGGCGCGTAAAGCAGGAGCGCGACGCGATCTATGCCAATCCGGACGCCACCGAAGCGGAGTACATGCACGCTGCGGATCTTGAAGCGCGATTTGCCGAGCTGGACGGGTATTCGGCCGAAGCGCGTGCCGGAGAATTATTGATGGGAGTGGGTATCCCGTTGTCCCAGCACACGGGTCCGATGAACGCGATAGCCCCCGGATTCAAATTACGCATATTGCTGGCACAGGCATTGTTTGCCGATCCCGACATCCTGCTGCTGGACGAACCGACCAACAACCTCGATATCAACACTATCCGCTGGCTTGAAGATGTCATCAACGCCAGCAAGAGTACCATCGTCATCATCTCTCATGACCGCCATTTTCTCAACAGCGTCTGCACTCACATGGCCGATCTGGATTACGGGGAGATCCGCATCTACCCCGGAAACTACGACGACTACATGACCGCATCCACCCAGGTGCGGGAGCGCATGCTGACCGACAACGCAAAGAAGAAAACCCAGATTGCCGAATTGCAGTCGTTCGTCAGCCGCTTTTCCGCCAACGCCTCCAAAGCACGGCAGGCCACCAGCCGTGCGCGCCAGATCGAGAAGATAAAACTGGAAGATGTAAAGCCTTCCAGCCGGCAGTACCCCTACATCCGCATTGATGTGGACGAACGTGAAAAACTGCATCGTCTGGCGGTGTCGATACAAAGCATCGACAAGCGGTTTCCCGGCATGGAAAAACCAATACTTCACAAATTCAGCCTCAACGTCGAAGCGGGCGAGAAAATCGCCATCATCGGCCCCAACGGTATCGGCAAGACCACGTTGCTGCGCTGTCTGGCGGGGGACCTGGCGCCCGATGCGGGAGAGGTGAAATGGACGGAGAAGGCTCGCCCCGGTTACTTTGGCCAGGATCATGCCGCCGACTTTGAAACAGATATGTCGCTCACAGACTGGATGACGCAATGGCGGCGCCAGAGCGATGATGATCAGGCTGTGCGCAGCGTGCTTGGAAGACTGCTGTTTTCCGGCGATGAAGTAAAAAAATCGGTGACGGTAATTTCAGGAGGCGAGGAAGGGCGGATGTTGTTCGGCAAGCTCATGTTGCAAAAAAACAATGTGCTGCTCATGGACGAACCGACCAACCATCTCGACATGGAATCCATCGAATCCCTCAATGCCGCATTGGAAAAATATACGGGCACGTTGATCTTTGTCTCCCATGACCGGGAATTCGTATCCTCGCTGGCAACGCATATCATCGAAATGAAGCCGGATGGAATCAACGATTTCAAGGGCAGCTATGAAGATTATTTGAGGGGAAGTCAGGTCGCCGTACCGGACAACGCCGGCTCCCGGAGCGGTAACCCTGCATCCAAGGAAAAAATCCGCGCTTCATCCCGCTGACCTGTTGTCCGTGCCAGGCAGCGCGGCACGGTAACGCTCCCAGTCGAAGCAGGAGCCCGGATCCGTCTTTCGGCCGGGCGCGATATCCGAGTGCCCGACAATACCGGTAATGGGATATCTGCTTTGAAGCGTTCGGGTGAGTGCTGCCAGCGCCTCGTATTGGAGATCGGTAAAAGGCGTCGTATCGCTGCCCTCAAGCTCTACACCGATGGAAAAATCGTTACAGCGACTCGTACCCTGCCAGCAGGATTCGCCCGCATGCCAGGCCCGTTTTTCGCAGGAAACAAACTGGATAGTCTCGCCCCCACGCCGGATGAGAAAATGCGCGGAAACCTTAAGGCCGCGAAGGGCCTGATAATAAGGATGAGCTTCGGGGTCGATCCTGTTGGTGAATAATTCGATCACGCCATCCCCGCTAAATTCTTCCGGCGGCAGGCTGATGTTATGGATCACCAGCAGGCTTATCGCGCATCCGGCGGGACGTTCGTCGCAATTGGGGGAAAGAATGAAACGTACCCCGTCCAGATAGCCTGCCGCATCGATTCGCATCCGATGGCCGCCTTTAAACACCGCTCTCACGCATGGACCTTGCTCACTGGCTCACTGGTCGGGACAGGTGGTTCTACGGCTGCAAGTGCAACCGGCGATGTTCATCGCTACAAAAAAACTTGCCTTCTGAAGCGATACTTTCACTTCTGGGCAAATGTACGCCGCAATGAACGCAGCGCACCATGTCCTCGCCTTCGATTGACGACGACGCTTTATTCGCCTCTTCTCGCTGCTTTTTGATTGCGCGCTGATAACCCCTTATCACCCAGATGAAAAATACAACGATAAGGGCAAAAAATAACAGTCTACCCAACGCGTGATCTCCGCTTCAGTATCAAGATTTGTCGTGTATGCCAGTGAAAGGCATGTCGACACATTCTACCGTTTGGGTGATCCTGCGCAAGCTTCATAGAGGGTATACCTGATTCCGCTCCATCCGGCCTTCATCCAGGCTTTTATTCCACGAAAGCGGATGCGCAGATCATCAACTCTGCGGAGGTGGATTATAGATGTCCGGGCCCCGCTATCGGCACCATGATCATTAAGCGACGTCAGTCGTTGCGCTGTGTGGCACAACCCGTTCAGCGTTCTCTCGGATACGAGTGCGGGAGGATACCGGGGGGTCAGGAGCAAAACCTGATCCCGCAGCGAATGCGCTATTATTGGCCTCGACCAGAAAACCGATTTCGCGTTGGAGGGTTAGGGGTCTACTTTCTATAACCCCTGTAAATCGCTCCGTTCAGGCGAGATAAAAATTGAAAAGACAAAAGAATTGAACGAATGGTCGGGGTGAGAGGATTCGAACCTCCGACTCCTGCGTCCCGAACGCAGTACTCTACCAGGCTGAGCTACACCCCGAACTAGTTGTTTTAAAACACTTATTTTTGTTATACGCAACTTGCTTCAACTTCTCAAGCCCGTGGGCAGCAATTGTACGCAGGAAGAGATATCCCGGCAATCCGGAACTGCTCGGAAAACGCTCAAAATTGAACAAAAACCCGATCATTGATCCCGGTGCGGAAACCGCCTAGTAATTTCGCGCCACTGCAAATATGCTCAGTTGTAGTAAGGACTCCTTGTAGTTGGAATCAGGCAGCGACGAAATCGTTTTGGACGCCATCTCGGATTCGGATTGTGCCCGTTGCCTGGCGTAATCCAGTGCGCCGGTTTGCTGGATAACCTCCAGGACCGGCTGGAAGCCGCCCTCGCCACCCTGCTCTATGGCATTGCGTATTATTGCCGCCTGCGCACTTGATCCTGTTCTCATGGCGTAAATAAGCGGCAGCGTAGGCTTGCCTTCGGCCAGATCGTCTCCCAGGTTTTTACCCGTTTCATGATAATCCCCCGAGTAGTCGAGCATGTCATCGGTCAATTGAAACGCGGTGCCGAGATGCATGCCATAAGCGGCCATCGCCTCCTCCTCCGCCGGTGTGGCATTGCCGAGGATCGCGCCGAGCCGGGTCGCCGCTTCGAACAGCTTCGCGGTTTTATAACGGATCACTCGCAGGTAATTTTCCTCGTCGACATCCGGATCGCGACAGTTGAGCAATTGCAATACTTCGCCTTCGGCAATGGTGTTGGTCGCATCCGCCAATACCTGCATGATGCGCATATTGTCCACTTCCACCATCATCTGGAACGCACGAGAATAAAGAAAATCCCCCACCAATACGCTGGCGGCATTCCCGAACAAGGCATTTGCTGTTGCCTTGCTTCGCCGCAACTCGGAAGCATCCACGACGTCGTCGTGCAACAACGTCGCGGTATGTATGAACTCCACGACTGCCGCAAGATTGTAGTGGTACCGCCCCGCATAGCGAAATGCATTGGCGGAGAGAATCACAAGTGCGGGCCGCAGGCGTTTTCCGCCGCTGTTGATGATGTATTCGCTTACCTGACGGATGAGCTCCACATCGGAGTAGAGTTTCTCTCGAATAACTGCATCTACCGCGCCCATATCCTGGGCGATAAGACTTCTGATACGTTCAATTGACACTGAGGTTCCTGCAAAAAAGATGCCATGGTAGAAACGTCCCTGCCACCGTGTCAAGTTCAACAGCGGGTGCATCCCGACATTTTGGCACAAAACTGATTCGCAACAGGCCTTTGACCTGAAGCGAGCGACTATGTATAATTCGCGCTCACCTCTTTCAGGTCACTCTCGTACGAGAGCATAGGAATCCAATATGTATGCAATTATAAAAACCGGCGGAAAACAGTATCGTGTTGAGGCCGGGCTAAAACTCAAAATAGAACAGGTACCGGCAGATATCGGGAGCGAACTCCTGATCGACCAGGTCTTGATGGTTGCCGACGGGGACAATGTTTCGGTGGGCAAGCCCTTGCTGGATGGCGCTTCGGTCAAAGCCACGGTGCTGGAGCAAGGCAGACACGCCAAGGTGCGTATTTTCAAGCTGCGTCGGCGCAAACACTACCAGAAACATCAAGGACACCGGCAGAATTACACCGAAATCCAGATTACTGGCATTTCGGTCTAGGAGAGTTTACCATGGCACATAAGAAAGCAGGCGGCAGTTCCAGAAACGGTCGTGATTCGAATTCCAAACGCCTGGGGGTAAAAACTTATGGCGGCGAATTGATTCCGGCTGGGAGCATCATCATTCGTCAGCGCGGCACGAGAGTTCATGCCGGCGAGAATGTTGGCATGGGCAAGGACCACACGTTGTTCGCCAAGATCGACGGCAAGGTCAGTTTCGGCATCAAGGGCTCGCCACAACGTAAAGTAGTGAGCGTCGTACCGGTCTAGTTTTACTGATCTCCGCTTAAAGAGCCCTGTCATACCGATAGGGCTTTTTTGTTTGTATCGCCGATAACAGGCAAGATCATCCATGAAATATATAGACGAAGCAATAATCCATACCATCGCGGGCAAAGGAGGCGACGGCGTAGCCAGTTTCCGCCGCGAGAAATTCATTCCCAAAGGCGGCCCTTCGGGCGGCGACGGCGGTCGCGGCGGCAGTATTTTTGCCATTGCCGACCGCAACATCAATACCCTGGTGGATTACCGTTTCGCGCATACGCATCGCGCCAAAAAAGGGGAAAACGGACGCGGCTCGGATTGCTACGGGAAGGGGGCCGACGACATTATATTACGCATGCCGGTAGGCACCGTTATCACAAACACCAATACCGGAGAAGTGATCGCCGACCTGAAGCAAAACGAGCAGAAAGTTTTGCTGGCCAAAGGCGGCCAAGGCGGCCTTGGGAACCTGCATTTCAAATCCAGCATAAATCGCACACCCCGTCAGTTTACGCTGGGCGAACCCGGAGAGGAATTCGACCTCAAGCTGGAACTCAAGGTTCTGGCGGATGTGGGGCTTCTGGGCATGCCTAATGCCGGCAAATCCACACTGATCCGCGCGGTTTCGGCCGCTCGCCCTAAAGTAGCGGATTATCCTTTCACTACGTTACATCCAAACCTCGGCCTGGTACGCGTGGACCAGAACCGCAGCTTCGTGATGGCGGATATTCCCGGCCTGATAGAGGGGGCGGCAGAAGGTGCGGGATTGGGCCATCGCTTCCTTAAACATCTTACCCGTACCCGTCTGTTGCTGCATATTGTGGACGTAGCGCCGCTGGATGAAAACGTTAATCCCGTGCGTGAAGCCAAAGCCATCGTGAACGAACTCAGCCAATACGACGAATCCCTGTATCAAAAGCCGCGTTGGCTGGTACTCAACAAGGTTGACCTGCTACCGGAAGATGAGCGGGAAAAAACATGCAAAAAATTCGTACGCAACCTCGGCTGGAAAGGAGAGACCTTTATTGTTTCAGCGCTGGCTGGTGAAGGCTGCAAAGAGCTGACCTACGCCATCATGAATTATCTGGAGCAAGAAGCGGGAATTGCAAATCAGGAGCCTGCACCAACTGACGCGCATCATCCGGAATCTTAGCTCGCGGGCTTTTCTTTAAACCCAGATAATCCATTAGGACGCGAGATGATGGTGAGCAGGTTGCGAGACAGTTTTGCCGGTTGAGAGTAGTCCATAGCTTGATCTATGGACGCCGCGCAGGTAGCGAAAATGGCCGCAAACTGACCGCCAGCACTCGGGTAGGCTCGCAGAGCCGCCTAATGAATTATCTGGGTTAAAGAGAAATGACGAAGCTGCATGCTATCTGCCTCATCCTTTGGCCTGGCGCATGCATATAATCCGGCGACCACAACGTAGAATCAGATATGGAATCCATTTTAAAACAATCGCGGCGCATCGTCATCAAGGTTGGCAGCAGCCTCGTCACTAACCAGGGGCAAGGGCTCGATCATACAGCCCTTGCGGGCTGGGCGGAGCAAATCGCCAAGCTCAAGGAAATGGGCAAGGAGGTCGTACTGGTTTCTTCCGGCGCGATAGCGGAAGGCATGCGGCGCCTGAAATGGAAAAAACGCCCTCATGCACTGCATGAATTGCAAGCCGCTGCCGCTGTGGGACAAATGGGACTGGTGCAGGCCTATGAACACTGTTTTCGCACCCACGGGATTCAGGCTGCGCAAATACTGCTCACTCACGAGGATTTGTCCGACCGGAAACGCTACCTCAATGCGCGCTCGACGCTGATCACGCTGTTAAACATGAACGTCATCCCGGTTATCAACGAAAATGACACGGTGGCGACCGACGAGATCCGCTTTGGCGATAACGATACGCTTGCTGCACTGGTAACCAATCTGATTGAAGCCGATGTGCTTGTGATTCTTACGGATCAGGGCGGATTATTTACGGCCGACCCGCGTAAGGATGCACACGCAAAGCTCGTGGAAGAGGCCAGGGCTGGAGACCCTGCCATTGAATCGATGGCTGGCGGGGCGGGCAGCGACATAGGACGCGGGGGCATGCTGACGAAGGTAATAGCAGCGAAGCGCGCGGCACGCAGCGGTGCTCACACCATCATCGCATCGGGTCATGAGGCTGATGTCCTGATTCGTCTCGCGAAGGGAGAAGCTGTTGGCACGCAACTGCTGGCGGAAACGCTGACGCTGGCCGCACGTAAGCAATGGCTTGCAGACCATCTGCAAATTCGCGGAAATGTCATACTGGATGAGGGCGCCGTGGAAGCACTTGCAGTGGGCGGCAAAAGTCTTTTACCGATAGGCGTTACAAATGTCATTGGTACCTTCGAGCGCGGCGAGCTGGTGGGCTGCCTCGATCCCATCGGACGGGAAATCGCGCGAGGACTCATTAATTACAATGCTGCGGAAACCCGGAGAATTCTGCGGCACGCAAGTAACGAAATCGAGACTGTTCTGGGTTATTTAGGCGAACCGGAACTCATCCATAGAGATAATATGGTCCTGCTTTAATATCGCAGAATATTGCCTTGTACACTCTGAGGAACATACAATGAAGCTCACGAAAATAGACGACAATTTTTCCACCAGCCCACAGATCAGTGTTGAGGATTTGCTTGATATTAAAGCGGCTGGTTTCAGAAGTGTAATCTGCAATCGACCGGACAGTGAGGATGGTGGCGCTCATCCGGATCACAACTTTCTTGAGTCGGCGGCAAGAGAGGCGGGCCTCGAATTTGCCTACCTTCCGGTTGTGCCGGGACAAATAAATGACGCTCAAATTGCTCGGTTCAAGCTGGCGATTGATGAACTGCCCGGGCCCATACTTGGCTATTGCCGCCTGGGGATTCGCTCTAAAGTGCTTTATGAGCGTGCGCGCTGAAAATCACGACCTGATCTGCCAGCCTCGAAGAAATTTTCACTTGGCCAGCAAAAGTACGCTTCCGCCTAATATCGTACCGCTCGCGGGTGGATTCCGGCTTTCAATGCCTGGATAGCCTCATCCGCATCCCTCACCATATCGAATCCAAGCGGACAGAAAAAATACCTGTAGAGCGCGCGCTGGGCGTAGTTCTGGTTAAGCGTTTCGAGATCGGCCCATTTCGACCTTCCCGCCCGCGTCCAGGTATGGTCATTTCGGCCATAGGCGTAAGTTCTTTTTTCGGCGGTTTGGCAACGTATTCCTTCGTAGCTCACGTTCATCCCGCCTGCCGATGATGTGATCACGAGGGTGTAACGCACTACGCCATCCTCTCCGACCGTGATGGACAAGGCGTCGACATAGTGAAGGTTTGTGCTGACGGGGCCCGCATCGAATTGCAGCAGATTTTCCGTCTCCGGATAGGGAGGCAATTGCGCCTGAAGTTCGACCCAGGGCCTCTCATGATCGAATTCATACTCGAATTTCTGTTGCTGGGCATAAACTGCAACCGGCAAGAAGCATAGCAGCAGGACTCTTTTCATTACGTGGTCAAGTCCTTGATCAACGATTCGCGTACCGCTGCCGGCACCGGCTCAGCCGTAACCTCATAGGCATGATGATCGATGCCCATGCTCAGGGACACACCCTGATGTAGCGCTTTTATCATTTCCCCGGTGAACTCAAAACGCAGAAAATGCACCGCAGATGTCTTCTCTTCGTTTTCACGCTCCATGTCTTCATCAGCAATGGCGTAAACCGGATCACAGCCATTTACCCTGACCCATACCTTATCTTCTATACCGATCAGTTTCGCCAGCCTGGCGGCGCGCTCGACCGGATCAGGGTATTCGATCATCATGGTCGCTTTCCAGTTGGCACCATCCGGAACCAGAGGACCGTATGCATCCAGCTCGGCAAGTATGCCGTCTTCATCAAAAATCTTCTCTGCCCGCAGCATTTCCTGGATTTGATACCGTACCGTCAACTCGTCTTCGAAAATCAGCGTGACATTCTCACCCAGATGAACCTTGCGGTTTTTCTTGTGCGCCATTACGCGAGCGCGGAATTCCTGCCTCACTTTAGCGTAGGTTTCCAGGGTCATCAGACTACCGGGAGTAATCGAAGGCATGAATTATTATTCCATTGCATTAAAAAATAAGGCGTTTTTGGTCTCGTTTCCGGTTCCTCACGGCACTCATGCGTACCGTCTCGTGTTTCGCCTTCGCTCTCCATTCTCGAACTGGAATGGCAGGAACGAAGCAAGAAGGCCGATTGCTCAGCCAACTGTTCAGTCAAGCCCGTAAGCAATCCGGATCAGCGTCAACGGATGCTGTTTCTGCGCCTTGGTGTCACCCATACCCTGCTCAATGTGCCGGGCAGCGATGGCGCAGTCGGAACTGATGTAATCGGGCGTGGAGGCCCCCATTTGCTTGAATACCGGTTTGCCGATTTTCATGGAATCGGCGAAGTGTTCACTTTTCACTCCCCAGGTCCCATCATGGCCGGAGCATCGTTCGACGACGCTCACTTTCGTATCGGGAACCATTTGCAGCATTTCCCTGGTTTTCTGCCCGATGTTCTGTACCCGCAAATGGCAGGGAATATGGTACGAAATATTGCCCAGCGGCTGTTTAAAATCGGTTTTCAGCAAACCGTCCCGGTTGCGCAACATCAGGTATTCAAATGGATCGAACATTGCTGCGGCTACCGCTTTCACATCCTCATCCTCGGGAAACATGAGCGGCAGTTCCTGCTTGTACATAAGCGTGCAGGAAGGCACAGGTGCAAGTATTGCGTACCCTTCCTTCGCAAGTTTCGCCAAAGGGGGAATATTCCTGATTTTAAGCGCTTTCACCGCATCCAGATCGCCCAGTTCCAGCTTTGGCATCCCGCAACAGGCTTCTTTTTCCACCAGGCGCGTGGGAATCTGGTTGTGGTCAAGCACCTTCAATAAATCGTGCCCTATGCCGGGTTCATTGTAATTGACATAACACGTGGCATAAATCGCAACTTTCCCCGATGTCCTGTCGCCGTCACGGACTTCATGAGATGGATTGATCCTCGCATTCGGGCGAAATTTATGGCTGTCATAATCCGGCAGTTTCCGCTCGGCGTGAATACCCAGTACGTTATCCATCAACTTGCGGGCGACCGGCGCCTTGTTTACCGCGTTTACCGCCTGAGCCACTACCGGAATGGCGGCCAGTTTACCCATGAGATCCGTGCTCGAAAGCAATTCATCACGGAAGCGGACGTCGCCTTTTTTGTGCTTGACAGCCTTTGCACGCAGCATCAGGTGAGGAAAATCGACATTCCATGGGTGCGGGGGCACATAGGGGCATTTCGCCATGAAACACATATCGCAGAGATAACAGCGATCCACTACCTCCCAGAAGTTCTGTTTCTCCACCCCATCGAGTTCACCGGTGCTTCCCTCGTCTATAAGATCGAACAAGCTCGGAAACGCCGTGCATAGACTGACGCAACGGCGGCAACCATGACAAATGTCGAAGACGCGCTCCATTTCACTGAATAGCTTCAGCTCGTCATAAAAATCCGGATTTTCCCAGTCGAGCGGATGACGCGTGGGGCGCTCCAGACTGCCTTCTCGAGTGGTCATGGTGATATGAAAATGTATAAGGATAAAACAGATGGAACTTCAGAACAGAGCGTCAGAGCGGACCAACCGACCGGATCGAATGCTGGCACTCGACCCGGTCCATTTCTGTCTTGCAACGACTCAATCAGCCAGATTATCCAGAACCTTCTGGAAGCGATTGGCGTGAGAGCGCTCAGCCTTGCCCAGCGTCTCGAACCAGTCGGCGATTTCATCGAAACCTTCGTCGCGAGCAGACTTGGCCATGCCGGGATACATATCGGTATATTCATGCGTCTCGCCCGCTATCGCCGTTTGCAGGTTGGCGCGGGATGAACCGAAAGGCATCCCTGTAGCCGGATCGCCACAAGCCTCCAGATACTCCAGGTGTCCATGAGCATGCCCGGTTTCCCCTTCCGCCGTCGTGCGGAAGATGTTTGCCACATCATCCTGACCTTCAACAGCCGCTTTGCTTGCAAAATAGAGATAACGGCGATTGGCCTGAGATTCTCCGGCAAAGGCAGCTTTCAAGTTTTCTTCAGTTTTCGATCCTTTAAGTTCCATGTTTCCCCTCCTGTTATTTAAGTACCAATAATCAAACTGATCATATCCACGAACCACCCGACCTGAATGCTCGAACCACATGAATTGAAGCGGCCCAAAACCAGGCCAAAACTTAACCCTGAGAGACTATCGAAGGGCCTTCACCTTGTCAACCGGTCGACTTGCATACGGTTTATGCTTGTGTGCGCCCAATTGCGTTTGACGTGGTTAATCGCACTGAACAATACGAAAAAATAACCTGCATTCACTTTAAGCCGGGTGGAGATGGCATAACTAAAAAGCGATAAGCTGACAAGGCAAAATATTGCCTTATGCGTACAGAATTCCGCTTGATCAGCCTCTTTACTCAGGTAACCAGATTCTGCGGCTTTCCGGCCACCCAGGCTTCGATATTGTCGATTAGCTGATCGGCGAGAAAGTGCATTGCCTCAGCCGAGGCCCAGGCAATATGTGGCGTAAGAATGAAATTGGGACGGCGCAGGTCGAGCAATGGATTGCCCTCCCTGGGTGGCTCGACGGTGAGTACATCGAAGCCGGCGCCTGCAATAATGCCTTCTTCCAGGGCCTGAACCAGCGCCGCCTCATCGACGAGTCCACCCCGTGCGGTATTGATCAGCAACGCGCTGCGCTTCATCTTGCGCAATTCATCAATGCCGATCATGTTGCGCGTAGCCGCCGACAAAGGGCAATGCAGCGAGAGTATGTCCGACTCGGCGAGCACCTGATCGAAAGGGGTGAGCAGCACATCTTTTTTCTTGGTGGACGGATGGTACCCAAACAGAACGCGCATGCCGAACCCGCGCGCGATTGCAGCGGTACCGCGCCCGATAGCGCCTTCTCCGATAATCCCCATGGTCGAGCCGAACAATTCGCTTATATTATGCGTAAACAGACAGAACTGTTCCGATTTCTGCCACGCCCCCTGCTCAATCTCCTGCCGGTACGCCAGCAAGTTGCGGCGCAACGCGAGCACCATCGCGAACACGTGTTCAGGCACGGTATGAATCGCATAATTACGGATATTCGCCACCACGATGCCACGCCTGCGGCAGGCTGCGATATCGATGGCGTCATATCCCGTTGCGGCAATCGCTATCATCTTCAGCCTGGGCAATTCCGCAAGGATCTCGTCGCTCAATCCCAATTTGTTGATGATGGCCACAGTCGCACGCTGCAGGTGCGGCACGATCTGATCAGAAGCCGTTTGCGCGTATTCCTCGTATGTATGCTCAAAATTCGGCCGGCGCACCTTCACCTTGAGTGAATCCCGCTCCGGAAAGACGATGTGATGGCTCATGTGTATCCACTTGGTCAAACGTTAGGGTTTTAAGAATATTGTCGTGTTGTCAATAGATCAGTGCTATCACAAGGCTGTCCAATCCGATCTTCCGATGTCAAATAATCAAGTCTGTAACTTTTGGAATGTCAGATCAATAGGAGGAGCTTTGTGGTAGTGTCTCAGTCCGAGCTTTATAAGTGCTATCCTTCTTTAATACTTCGTCACTCGAGTCAGACCGGCTTTGGCATTGCCAGAGTACTGCTTTCGACAGAGAACACACAACCTGCGAGAAGATCGGGGCAATCAGAGAAACTGAGGAAAATGAGGTTTAGGATCTTGCGTCTGTTCTGATAACTGATAACTTTTTAATATGAAAAATAAAGAAATCAACTTTGAGCACAAAGGCATCGGGGAAATTCTTGCCCACAATCGTCTTGTTGTTCCTTTAAACCAACGAGAATACTCTTGGCAACCAGATCATGTAAAAGATTTATTTGAAGATTTTGCACACGCCCTTGTGAAGAATCACGGAAGCTATTTTCTCGGTACCATCGTTCTCACTACAGGAAGCGGTGATCAACCGGAAGTTTCCGATGGACAACAACGGCTAGCGACCACGTCAATTTTGCTCGCGGCCATTCGCGATTATTTTCATGCTCACAGCGATAGTAAACGCGCCTCAGCCATTGCCGATAAATATTTAAGTACTGTTGATCTCAAAACCACCGAAACTGTTCCTAAACTTCGATTAAACGTTGATGATCAGGAGTTCTTCCGAAAACTAATCATTTCCGATCCACAAAGCAAAGATCGGGATGTGAAGGCAACTAAGGAATCTCACAAACGAATATCTCAGGCTGCCTCGATGGCCAGCGCTTATGTGAAAGAACTTCTTAAACCTCATAAGGAGGCGCTTCACGCTGACCGACTTATTGAACTTGTTACCTTTATTGAGACTGGAGCACAGGTAATTGCGTTAAAGGTACCTGATCATCTCAATGCGTTTATGATGTTCGAAACATTAAATGATCGCGGCCTCAAAGCTTCGCAAGCTGACTTATTAAAAAACCATTTACTAAGTTTATGCGGCGATCGCATTGTCGAGGGACAGCAGAAGTGGGCAATCATGATAGGGATATTAGAATCCCTCGGTCAAGACGATATAACGGTGACTTATTTACACCACTTATTGATTAATAAATACGGACCAATAAGAGAGCGGGATATCTTTGACAAGATAAAATCTTCAGTAAACAATGAACTTCGCGCGATCGAATTTCTGGATGAACTTGCTGAAAGTGCTAATCACTATGCTGCGCTCTTCAATTCTGAGCATAAAAAATGGAATGATTACGGAACCTTAACGCGAAAGAATATAACGACAATTAATCGTGATCTGCGTGTATCTCAGATTCGACCGCTAATGTTCGCTGTAGCGAGGAAATTCTTGATTAATGAAGCAAAATTAGCTTTTCGTCTGTTCGTGTTTTGGTCTGTTCGAATCCTAATCTCTGGCACTCGTGGTGGAGTATTGGATAGAAACTATTCAGTTGCGGCATATGAAGTTACTAGCGGAGTTATCACCACTGCCTCTGGTCTGTCAGAAAAGTTGGCAAGCATTCTACCAAACGATATAGAATTTGAATCTGCTTTTTCTGAGGCATCCATATCGCAAAACTATTTAGCTAGATATTATTTACGCGCTCTTGAGCAATATGCAAGAAATGCTCAGGAACCAGAATTTGTACCCTCGGATGATGAAAGCACGATCAACCTGGAACACATTCTGCCGGAAAACACAGGTACTGCTTGGGTTAATGTTGATGCAGATATGGCATCTGCTTGGTACAAACGAATTGGAAATCTTGTCCTGTTGCAAGCAAAGAAAAATGCCATGATTGGTAACAGCTCATATCAGGAAAAGAAACCCATACTGAGCGAATCGGCCTTCATTCTTACTTCATCAGCAGCAGAAAACCAAAATTGGGGGCCAGATGAGATTAAGGCGCGCCAGCAGAATCTAGCGAAACTAGCTATTAAAGCTTGGCCGCTTTCTTTATAGAAAATCCGATGTGGTTAGGACAACGTTTTAACCTTTGCTTCATCTTTTATTTGGGGCGGCGCTAGTCCATAATTTGTCCTTCGAAGCTAGGTTTACTATGGGGTTTGTACGAGATTGATAGAACGAACTAGCTACTCCCGATTCATCGAGGCAGAAAACAGACTTGCCGAAATAATCATCAGCCCGCCGATCCATTCCCTGGGCGTCATCGCCTCATCAGTCAGGAAATAGGCTGCAATCGCCGCCACCACTAATTCGAACAGCATGATTACGATGGCCTGATTCGCGGGCGTGTGCGCCAGGCCGTATTGCACAACCAAACTCAGGGCAAACACGATCAATCCAACGCCCAGCAGGAGCAGATACGTATCTGTGGAAATATCGCTCATTACGGGCAGGTCAACCAGAAACAGGCTGTAACCGAATGCTACCAGCGCGACACCGATCCACACCGCCACCGATTTTACCTGAACACTGTGGTATTGGTCTTTGCGGCTCAGCACATTCGAGAGTGCAAACATGAAGCCGGCCGATAATCCCATCCAGTCACCATAAGAGGAAGGCAACGAGAAGCCGTTTTCCGGTTGCCACAGCATGACTATCGCACCCGCCAAAGAAAAAGCGATAACCAGATAGCCGTGCAAACTCAACATTTCATTCAGCAGAACACGCGAGAACACGATAGTCCATAGCGGTGCGAGATAGAATAAAAGCAGGACACGCATGACTTCGCCGTGAATGACACCGAGTACGTATGCGAGATTGGTCCAGCCTGCAAACAGGCCAATCCAGAACAATAAATGCGGCTCGCCGCCGAGCACTTGAGATCTGTGCAAACTTTTCCGAAATATAACCAGCCCCAGCAGCAAGGCAATTGCGTAAGTGACCGAGGTCGCGATGGCCCCGCTTATCCTGGCTTGTTCCAGCAGTCGATAGGGATACCACAGCAGGCCCCAGATACTTGCTCCTATGAGCAATGCCGCTACGGGAAAATCATTTTGTTTTGTTTTGTTCATTTTGGTTGGTCGCGAGACGCCCGCCCTTTATAATCCTGCTTCGATCAATAGACTTAACCATAGAGGTGGCAGATTGTTGTTCAGAGCCTGCCCCAGCCTATCAAATTGAATCCCAATCTCGACCGCCTCCAACCTTACCCCTTCCAGAAGCTCAACAAGCTGTTTGAAGGAATCAAGCGAAATACGGCTCTTTCTCCCATCAGCCTGCACATAGGCGAGCCCAAACATACCACACCGGATTTTATTCGCCAGGCGCTGGCGGAGAATCTCGCGGGAATGGCTTTCTACCCCACCACGCTAGGCACCCGATCGCTACGGGCAAGCATAGCCGCCTGGCTGATAAAGCGTTATCACGTGCCTGCCGTCGATCCCGACACACAGGTTATTCCGGTTAACGGGAGCCGCGAAGCGCTGTTCTCTTTTGCCCAGGCGGTAATCAACCCATCGCTGCCGGAAGCCATTGTAGTTTGTCCGAATCCGTTTTATCAGATATACGAAGGCGCGGCTTTGCTGGCGGGTGCCACCCCATATTTCCTGAATACGCTGCCGGAAAATAATTTTGCACTCGACTATGCACAACTGTCGGGCGATATCTGGTCGCGCACGCAACTTGTATATGTCTGCTCCCCTGGCAACCCTACGGGCAGGGTAATGTCGATGGATGAGTGGGAGCACCTATTCGAACTTTCCGATCGTTATGGCTTCGTTATTGCGTCGGATGAGTGTTATTCCGAGATCTATTTCGATGAAGCTTCTCCACCGCTTGGCGCGCTCGAGGCTGCCCACCGTCTTGGCCGCACCGGCTTCCCCAGGCTGGCTATATTCAGCAGTCTGTCGAAAAGATCCAATGTACCGGGTATGCGCTCAGGTTTCGTAGCGGGAGATGCCGCGTTACTGGCAAAATTTTTGCTCTATCGTACCTACCACGGCAGTGCAATGAATCCGGCGGTGCAGGCAGCGAGCGAGGCCGCCTGGAGCGACGAGTTTCATGTTGTCGAGAACCGCCGCCTGTATCGGGAAAAATTCGATGCGGTTACCGGATCACTGCAAGGAACGCTGCAGGTGTCCATGCCGGATGCCGCATTTTATTTATGGGTGAAAACACCGTGCAGCGATGTCGAGTTCGCCCGGCGGCTTTATCGCGATTATAATGTAACGGTTTTACCCGGCAGCTATCTGGGACGATACGCGCATGGGGTCAACCCTGGCGAAAATTTCGTTCGCATCGCCCTTGTCGCCTCATTGGAAGAATGCGTTGCGGCAACTGGACGCATAAAAATGCTGGTAGCCGACTTGCAGCGCGAGCGTGGCGGAAAATTTGAATCGATAAAAATATCTAAAGTAGATTAAGGAAAATCATGGATCAGCTCCAAAGTACCATTGAAGAAGCATTCGAACGCCGTGCCGAGATTACACCACGTAATGTCGAAGCCAAACTCAAGGAATCCGTTGCCCAGGTACTTGAAATGCTCGACAGCGGCAAACTGCGGGTGGCGGAGAAAATAAACGGTGAATGGAATACGCATCAATGGATCAAAAAAGCGGTGCTGCTTTCTTTTCGCATAGAAGACAATAGCTTCATCAAGGGTGGCTTCTCCAACTATTTCGATAAAGTGCCCTCCAAGTTCGCGGATTACAGTTCAAAGGACTTCCGTAATGGCGGGTTTCGCGTGGTGCCGCCTGCGACAGTAAGAAAAGGCTCGTTTATTGCCGGTAACGTGGTGTTAATGCCTTCGTATGTCAATATTGGCGCTTACGTCGATGAAGGCGCAATGGTCGATACCTGGGCCACGGTTGGGTCCTGTGCTCAGATCGGCAAGAATGTCCATCTGTCCGGCGGCGTGGGGATAGGCGGAGTACTTGAACCGGTGCAGGCCAACCCGACTATCATCGAGGATAATTGCTTTATCGGTGCACGCTCGGAAATCGTCGAAGGCGTGATTGTCGGAGAAAATTCCGTCATTTCCATGGGCGTATACATAGGCCAGAGCACCAAGATCTATAATCGGGAAAGCGGCGAGATAAGCTATGGCCGTGTTCCGTCGGGATCGGTGGTTGTTTCGGGTAATCTTCCCTCCGCCGATGGGAAATACAGCCTTTATTGCGCGGTCATCGTTAAACAGGTAGATGCGAAAACCCGCGCAAAAACGGGTATCAATGAGCTTCTGCGCGGAATATAGGTCCGAAAAATTATTCATCACACCGATTGCGCAATCCACGCATGTTACGCATCGGTGAATAAATTATGTATTTCGCCGTTCGGGTTGAACGGGAAATCGGTCTGAATCTTCCGCCTGTATGCGCTCATATCGCCTGCCTCGATCAACGGTAAAAAATCAGTAGGTAATACTCAATTTCCGGCGCATCCATAAGCCAGTTTCTATTCAGGAAATATCCCATGCACAATGACACAATCGCGCTCGCAAAGACGCTAATCGCCCGCCGTTCCCTGACGCCATTCGATAATGGTTGCCAGGAAATCCTGATCAGCCGCCTGGAACCGATCGGCTTCAACATTGAAAGGATACGCTGCGGCGAAGTGGACAATTTGTGGGCACGGCGCGGAACCGGTTCTCCGCTATTGTGTTTCGCCGGACACACTGATGTGGTGCCGACTGGCCCGCTCGACAAATGGGAAAGCGACCCTTTCAAACCTGAAATCCGGGATGGCAAGCTTTACGGTCGAGGCGCGGCCGACATGAAAGGGTCGCTCGCGGCATTCGTTACCGCAATTGAGGCTTTTGTTGCCGAACACCCGAATCATGGCGGTTCTATTGCATTGCTTGTCACCTCGGATGAAGAAGGGGTCGCAACCGATGGCACCGTCAGGGTGGTGGAGGCTCTCAAAGCCCGTAATGAGCTGATCGATTACTGTATTGTCGGCGAACCCACCTGCGTGGACAAACTGGGCGACACCATCAAAAATGGCAGACGCGGTTCTCTATCTGGGACATTGACAGTGAGAGGCATACAAGGCCATATTGCTTATCCTCATCTGGCTAAAAATCCGATACACCTTGCCGCCCCCGCGATTGCGGAACTGGCACAGACCCAATGGGACGAAGGCAACGAATATTTCCCGCCCACTACCTGGCAGATTTCCAACATGAATGGCGGTACGGGTGCTACCAACGTCATTCCCGGCGAAGTCACCCTGTTGTTCAATTTCCGTTTCTCGACCGCCAGTACGGTCGAATCGCTAAAAGCCAGGGTGCATGAAATCCTGAACCGGCAAAACCTCGATTATCACCTGGTATGGGAGCTCTCCGGCAAGCCCTACCTCACCCCCAGAGGCGACCTCGTGGAAGCAGTGAGCTGCGCTATCAGAACCCTGACACGAATCGAGCCGCAGCTTTCCACTTCCGGTGGGACCTCCGACGGGCGTTTCATCGCGGACATCTGCTCGGAAGTAGTGGAGATGGGGCCGCGTAACGCCACCATTCACAAACTCAACGAATATGTGGAAGTAGAGGACCTGAAACAGCTGCCGCAAATTTATCGGCTGACGCTCGAGAATTTGTTGCTTAAATAATTCCCCTACCTGAACCGTAAGCTTCCGGCGGATGGACGGAGCATCGCAAACCCGTCAAGAATGGATAAGATGGGCTGCAACCAGTAGCAGCCGATAACGTTCATCACATCAAATAAAATTTATGTACCGTGAAGCAAAAACCCAACTTCAAACCGTCCGCGACCTGCTGCGCTTCGCGGTAAGCCGCTTTAACGACGCCGGTCTTTTCTTCGGCCATGGCTCAGCCTCGGCATATGACGAGGCGGTGTATCTGGTTTTGCACACTCTGCACTTGCCGCTCGATCAACTGGAGCCATTTCTGGATGCTCGCCTCACCACAGTCGAGCTGGATCAGGTATTGGACATAGTCAGGCGCCGCGCAACCGAGAAAATCCCGGCCGCTTATCTCACTAACGAAGCTTGGCTAGGCGATTTCAGTTTTTATGTGGATGAACGTGCGATCGTGCCGCGCTCCTTCATTGCCGAATTGCTGCAAGAGCAACTCGCACCGTGGATAGAAGAACCGGCCAACATCCATTCCGCGCTTGATCTTTGTACCGGATCGGGATGCCTTGCCGTGCTGCTTGCCCACGCTTTCGAAAACGCCGCGATAGATGCTGTGGACATTTCACATGAGGCGCTGCAAGTTACGCAGAAGAACGTATCGGATTATGACCTGGAACATAGAATCAGTCTTGTCCGGTCTGATCTATTTGCTGCATTGGCGGGATGCCGTTACGATCTCATCATCAGCAATCCGCCTTATGTCAGCGCGAAATCAATGGCATCTCTTCCCGAAGAATATCGCCATGAACCGCGCGGCGCACTGGCGAGCGGCGAAGATGGTCTGGAAGCAACCCGGGCAATATTGCTCCAGGCGTCCGATTACCTGACAGATCGGGGAATTCTGATTGTCGAGATCGGGCATAATCGTCAAGCGCTGGAACAGGCCTTTCCTCTGACGCCTTTCACCTGGCTTGAAACCAGCGCCGGGGATGAGTTTGTTTTTCTTCTGAGGCGCGACCAGCTTCCTGAATAGTTTCCCTGGGGTTGCGTTGAACAGTGGCTTACATCTACCGCAAGTGCAGTTGGGGTGATCACCAACGCCCACGTTTCCTATATTTCCATATTACGACATTTTGTAGCGGACTCCGGATGAGCCGCAAATGATGAGATGAGGTACTGTTTCCTTATTGGCTGATAGCCACCAGCTCCAGCAAACGCTTTATCTCCACCTCATCCAGTTCGATCCATTTTCCTCGCTTCAGACGCGGCGGCAGGTTAATTGGACCAAAACGTACGCGCATCAGGCGGCTCACTGTCATCCCCACTTTCTCGAACATACGGCGCACTTCGCGATTCCTGCCTTCCTTCAATATCACGCGATACCAGTGGTTGGAACCCTCTCCACCTTGATCCGACAAATGTTCGAATTTTGCCAGACCATCGTCCAACTCAACGCCAGTGGTCAGCAGTTCCGTTACTTCAGGCGTCAGGCGCCCCATGATCCGCACCGCATACTCGCGCTCGACTTCAAAGCGCGGATGCATCAAACGATTAGCCAATTCGCCATCTGTCGTAAAGATCAGCAGCCCGCTGGTGTTGTAATCCAGCCTGCCAATGGCTATCCATTTGGAAGACCGCATTTGCGGCAGTTTTTCGAAGACTGATGGGCGGCCTTGTGGATCGTCGCGACTGACTATCTCCCCTTCCGGCTTGTGATAAAGCATGACTCGGGGCAACCGTTCACGGGACTTGAGATGAATCACGCGCTTGCCCACCCGAACAATATCCTCAGGTCCCGCGCGGTCGCCGATAGTTGCGACCTTTCCATTGATGGTGGTCTGCCCGGCGGCGATCAACTCCTCCATTTCACGCCTTGATCCCAACCCTGCCTGTGCCAGCAACTTATGCAGTTTTTGCGTGATGGGCGGTACCCAGGCAGAAATCGGTTCAACCCCCGCTACCGTCGCAGCTATTTTTTTCTTTGCCGGCCTGAGCGGGCTGTGCGCCGCCGATCTCGACGGCCTGGACGATTTTGGCGGCTTCGGCAACCTGGCTGTCATCTTGGTCTCAACTTTCTGTTTGTGGTCTATCACGACTTACACTTCGGCACAAACCATTAACTGATAATGCGCCCTTACCTGCTCGGACCAGGATTCCAGGTCAAACCTGAAATAACAATCCTGGATGTTTTCTTGCCGGAACTAGATCTCTCTACGCTCAATCACCGCTTGCGCCAGCGTACCGCTATCCACGTGTTCCAGTTCGCCGCCAACCGGCAACCCGCGTGCAATGCGTGTGACCTTCATATCTTTGTTATGCAGCAACTCGCTAATATAATGAGCGGTCGCCTCTCCTTCCACCGTGAAATTGGTGGCAAGCACAACTTCCCGCACTACGCCATCCTGAGTCCGCCTCAACAGCCGATCAAGATGAATCTCCTTGGGGCCGATGCCATCCAATGGCGAAAGCCTCCCCATCAGTACAAAATACAGGCCTTTGTAGCAGTGCGCCTGCTCCATCATCAACAAATCGGCAGGCATTTCGACCACGCATAGCAATGCGGCGTCGCGCCGCTGGGAACGGCATAATTCGCATATCACTTCTTCTGTGAAGTTATTGCATTTCTCACAATGCCTGATATGTTGCAACGCATAATCGAGCGAACCGGCGAGGCGCCGCGCACCCTCATGATCACGTTGCAACAGATGATAAGCCATACGCTGTGCTGACCGAGGGCCTACCCCGGGAAGACAGCGCAAGGCGTCGATCAGGTCCTCGAGGCTGGTTGGCGTTTTCACTTAGGAGAAATGATAAAAAGCTCCGAAAACAAAACATAGAACCTATGGAAGTAAGTCGACATAACTAATCAATCCGTTAGTCACAGTCACGTATTTTCGGTATAAAGCTAAAATGGCAGCTTCATCCCCGGCGGCAGTGGCAGTCCGGAGGTGAAACCAGCCATTTTTTCCTGAGTGGTGGATTCCACTCGTCGTACAGCGTCATTTACCGCAGCAGCAATCAGGTCTTCCAGCATATCCTTATCGTCACCGATGAGGCTGCTGTCGATATTGACCCGCTTCACATCATAACGACAGGTCATTACTACCTTGACCATGCCCGCGCCGGATTGGCCTTCGACTTCTATCGAAGCCAATTTCTCCTGCATGTTTTTCATGTTCTCCTGCATCTGCTGAGCCTGTTTCATCAGATTGCCCAAGCCGCCTTTCATCATTTTTTACCTCCGCTATTGAATAGGTTTGATCGAAGAAACGATCAGTTTTGCATCGAAATGTTCCACCAGTTCCCGTACAAACGGGTCGGACTCGATAGCTGCAACGGCCTGCGATTGCTTCTCCTGCTTTTCACGATTACCAAGTTCCGCGGGTGTCAAGCCGGTGATCGTTCCTATGGAAAACTTCAGCCGGACCGGCTTTTCCAAGTGCTCCCTCAGAGCAGTTTGCATCCTTTCCTGGTAAGCCTTATCAAGCAGGTGTTTATGCGTTTCGAGCACGCAGAATTCGATTTCATTCGGCGAAACATTCTTCACTTCGCAGTGCTGGGCCAGCATTTTGGCCAAACCGCTCAGCTTTAACTGATTTACCATCACTCTCCAGCCATCGCTGAATGCGCTTGAGCTTACGTCAAGATCCGGCTTGATAACCGCTGTTTCGACGGTAATTGACGGCAATGGGCGTTTAGTTTCCGCACTGGTGCCGCTACTTGGGGCTTTTACCTCAGCTTTGGCTGCAGTTTTTTCCTGGCCTCCCGCTGAAGCCACTGTCATATCGTCGGGTATGAAAGCCAGCATTCGCATCAGCGTCATGGTGAAGCCGGCGTACTCATCCGGTGCCCGGCTCAGGTCATCACGGCCATTTATGGCAATCTGATAAAACAACTGAATATCTTCCGGCAAAAAGACTTTGGCCAGCGCGAAAATTTGTTCGCGCTCCGGTGCATCCTCGCCGATAGCCGACGGCACGATTTGCGCCAGCGCAAGACGGTGCAGCAGCGTTGCTATATCCTGCAGCGCGGTATCAAGCGACAGGCTGCGGGTTTCCATCGCATCGGCTATCGCCAGCATCTTTGCCCCGTCTTTTTGCGACAAAGCATCCAGCAAGTCATAAAGATAGCGCTGGTCAATAGCGCCGAGCATGTCGCGCACTCCGGCTTCTTCTATCTTCCCTTCGCCAAAAGCAATCGCCTGATCCAGTATGCTCAAGGCGTCACGCATGCTGCCCTGCGCCGAACGCGCAAGCAATTGTAACGACGTTTCATCGCAGCTTATATGCTCCTGCTCAAGTACATGCTTGAGATGCACAGCGATCAGCGGCAGCGGAATCTGCTTCAGGTTGAATTGCAGGCAACGAGACAGAACCGTTACAGGAATCTTCTGGGGGTCGGTAGTGGCGAGTATGAACTTGACGTGCTCCGGCGGTTCTTCCAGCGTCTTCAGCATGGCATTGAAAGCCGATTTGGAGAGCATGTGTACTTCGTCAATAATGTAAACCTTGTAGCGCGCCACCGTAGGGGCGTAAAGTGCGTTCTCCAGCAGTTCGCGCATCTTTTCGACTTGCGTATTGGAGGCCGCATCCATTTCAATCAGATCGATGAAGCGCCCGCCATCAATCTCGGTGCAGGCGGAACATACGCCGCAAGGCGTCGACGAGATGCCTGTCTGGCAGTTGAGAGCCTTGGCTAAAATACGTGCGATAGTAGTCTTGCCGATACCTCGGGTTCCTGTAAACAGATAGGCATGATGCAAGCGTTTTTGCTCAAGCGCGTTGGTAAGCGCCCTGACCACGTGATCCTGCCCGGTCAGCTCGGAAAAGTTCTTCGGTCGCCATTTGCGGGCAAGAACCTGAGTCTGGGACATGATATCGAGAGATGACTATTTAGGCTGGGTTATAGAGCGGAAAGAATTTGGGACTTTTCTGTTTACAGCACGGCGAAGGGAAATCGGCTTGACGCTCGTTCCCTCCACCTGTGCAAACAAAAAATGGTGGCGAGCCTAACCCCCGGCACTTGCAGAAAATAGCTGTGGCTGCTTCCTTCCGGACCTGACCAGATTCACTACTATGCAATGCGGGGAGGCCCGCCATAAAGCTGGAATTCAATAGTGAGGATCACAACGCTACGCTATCCATCAATTGTACTATTGTGCACTGAGTTACGTCTTGCGTCTACCGGCATAATAACCAACCAGGCTCGCATTCCGATGGGAATTGACATTGGGGCAAATAATTCTAAGTATGCCGACGAGCCTGACAGAACAGACCGGAAAAAATTTTCCCCCATTGCATGGTGAGAATATGCAGTCAGGACGCGGCCTTACGATGGATTTGATGAGACTGACGGCACAGCATCTGCGGGTTATACGGTACAACGAACTCCGCCCTCTACGAAACGCAGAGGGCGGAGAGGTAAAGCGCAAAGCTACAGTACGGATTTAGACAACGTTATCCAGAATGGATCTACTTTGTTTATTCCATTGCACATCCAGAAGGTTGGAAAAGCGTGCGATGATCTGCACAGCAAGACCACCAGCGAACAGCGCTGCCCATGCCAAGACTACGAAACCCCAATGCAACGGCGCGCTGAAGAGCTCTTCCATGAACCAGAAGGCATGGCCCCACTCGTTAAGACCCACGTTCGGCAGACTCATCACCGGTCCGCTGATAGCCATTACCAAAGGAAACGAAGTTCCCTTGTTGTAGAGAGGCAACCGCGTGCTTGCGTACAGGTAAGTCGCTATCCCCATGATGATGTACATCGGAAATGAGCCATAAAAAAGCGGGATATGGCTGGGCGTGAAGCTCGTATCGCGAATGATCACCTGATGCCATGAGGCGTCTTGCTCGGTGAAGAAACTTGACCCGAAATAAACAGCGAACAGATATACGCCGAGCCACATGAGGAAATAAAAATAGCGCTTTATTTCCTGTTTCACCGTCAGGCTGGCCAGTTGCGCCTCGCTATCACGCGTCTTCCATATCCAACCCCAGACAACAAGCGCTACGACCGGCCACAGCATCATTTGAAAACGCCATAGTCCCATCCAGATTTGCTCGAACTCCGGTTCCATCGAGTCCATCCCATGCGAGTAGGCATAAGTGCGTTGGAACCAGACCCAGAAAATGGCAATCCCCAGTATAGGCAAAAGGCCCATTTTGTAATACTTGGAGTCGTACCACTCAGACATATCGTAGCGAGCACTGCTCACCTTCGTTTGATGTGTAACTAATTTTTCTGGCGTAGTTGTAGACATTACCAACTCCTATTTTGTAAGTTAATTAAGAATTTCCAGACCAGAAACGTGGGGAGTCCAAATTAAAAACAAAAACTACCAGTTTTGCTTGGACTGAATAAATTTCAATATGGTTCCAAGGTATTTTCCGCAGCGACCAAGGTTTCGCTTGATGCCATCGTAACCATTGCAAGCTCCTTTAAAAAATATTTAAACTACCAGTTCAAATTAGACAAATTTAATTCTTAATAGTTCGCAGCGTGCTGCTTATAACGATCGAATAATCCGCTTTCTTCTGTAAAGCAATGATTTCAAACGATGATGTAAGCATTCGCAAACTCCTGTTTCAAACAATCAAGAACTTCCTGTTCCCAAAGGATCTACTAGTCCTTGTTCGACTCAGCCTCTACAGTTTAGTTCCCCCTGATTACGTCGAGGGTATTTCACTGCAGTCTTGCGCATATTACGATAGTTGCACTGATGGGGATAAACGAACAATTGGCTTGAATGATCCCGGCGAGTCTTGTTGAACTGGGACTCTAAAGAAAGCATTCCTGCCCATATAGCTCATATTCTCCGAAAAACCGGCACCAAAAACAAACCCCGCCGATCAGGCGGGGTTTGTTCATGCGACTTACCTGATATAAATCAGGCTAACCTTGCAGCTTATTATTGTTTCTACGCTTTACCATACCACCCATCAACAACAGCCCTGCTACCAGCATGGCATAAGTCTCCGGTTCGGGAACTGTCGGCACTTGTGTCAGAGTAAAGGTAGAAGTGTTACCGGCACCGGGATCGAACGGGCTCAGGTTGAAGGTCGCGTCGGCCACACCGCCGGCCGCTAAATTCCCGGTAAAGTTAAGATTACGTGGACCGCTTGAACTATCAAGCGTAAAGTCACCAAACGTTGACTGATTATGGGCAGTAAATACAACGCCATTACCCTGGTTTGGTTCGGTAATACTGTAATGAAAGTCTGTCCACGCCTGTCCAGTATTATTGGTAACCGCCTCGGTCACGGCGTAGGGATTTCCCCCCGTAGCATCCTCATGGGCAACCGTAAATGTCAACGAGATGGGATTGATACTGCTGAAGGTCTTGGCAAGATCCAAGGTATGATCCCCAATAACACCTGAGTCAAACGTTCCCCCGGATGTGTCGGTGGCCATAATATTTGTGATCACGCCACCTGCGGTTGCGGTAGAGATGGAACCTCCAAGAACCAAAGCGGCTATGAGTGCTTTTGACATTGTATTCATTTTTCTCTCCTGGGATGATAAGCTATTAATATGGCGGATATTCTCATGTAAAGCCGTGGTAATTCGAATCCCCAGCAAAGCTGCTTTATTTTGAAAGGGAGTCAATTACATCTTTAGCATCTACCATGCCAATTAAAAAAGAGTTAATAAATACAAAGATTTGAGCAGGATTCGCCGTAGAGGCGGAGCTCAGGATTTCGTCGTTGTAAAGCAACACGTTGTTTTTTCTTTTAACTCAGGTACTTGAAAAAAATCATATTAGTTGTGTCGTTGTTTGATGACGGACTTTTTTCCAATATTTTCAATAGCTTGAATCTAAAACAATTAAAGCTGTCTCAAGTTGGAGACATAGTTCTTTATCACTATATCGGGACCTCTCCCTGAAAACCACGATAGTTCACCCCACAAAATACCTGCTTAAGCCGCACGGGAATTAACGACTTGGGTGAAGACAGATTTTTGGGAAACGCCAATACAATAATTTTCTATTGGCCGAAAAAGCGGCGAAATATGAACCGGCCAGACGCTTTTGCAGCCGATTTCCTTAGGGATGCCGTGAAAGGGGTTGTTTAACCGAAACTTGGGAGAAGGCGCGACGCCCCGCCATACGCGGGGTTTGTCTTTTCTGGCGATTGCTCAATGAGTGATTGAGCAGAGAAGTCCGCATCGCTCCGCACATGGGAGCCATACAGCACAAAGCCCCAGCTTGGGTTTGGGGCTAAACGCTTTGATTTGGTTGCGGGGGCAGGATTTGAACCTACGACCTTCGGGTTATGAGCCCGACGAGCTGCCAGACTGCTCCACCCCGCGTCAGAGGAATACGATTATATCAACCTACCCATAGCAAGGTCAAATCTTATTGCTCCGTAAACTTGGACTGGGGACCGCCAGAGATAGTCTGGTTTTACGAAAAAGTTTTCTTGACTTAAGCTACCAAAGCTTGGCCTATATGTCGTTAAGGGTAAAAAATGTCCAAATATGGCCACTCGAATTACAGTAACCCTCAAGCCCAACCCGGAGCGCCGCGTCAGTATTATATTGCGCGCTATTTCTCCCTAAATTTCCATTCGCTGCAGCCGATATTTTCCGAAATGAATCATTTCTTGTTTCTTATGAGAGTTAGCGCACAGATACCGACGCAAAATAGCAGCAAAATTTGCGCGTTTAAGGCCTGAGAATTTGCCATTGACCAAACTCAACATCGATCAGCCAGGTTACAAAAATAGTCGGCCAATTGAATATTCAAGCAATATGATCACTGAAACCGACATTCATAATGCAAAAATCCTGATCGTTGACGACCAGGAATCAAATGTCCAGCTCCTGCGAAGCGTGTTAAGCACTGCAAACTATACTTCCATCAGTTCGACGATGGATCCCTATAAGGTTTATGAATTGCATCGGCAAAATCGTTATGACCTGATTTTGCTTGATCTCAAAATGCCCGGCATGGACGGATTTCAGGTGCTCGAAGCCTTGAAGGAGATCGAAGCGGACGGATACCTCTCCGTACTGGTCATTACCGCTAATCCTGACTGTAAGCTCCGCGCGCTCCAATCCGGGGCAAAAGATTTCGTCAGTAAACCGTTTGATATGGCCGAGGTGCTTGCCCGGGTTCATAATCTGCTGGAAGTACGTTTGTTGCATCAGCGATCACGCAGTTATGCTAAAACGCAGGAATTCATGGCACTGCATGACCCTTTGACTGGGCTATCCAACAGGCGGCTTCTGGTGGAGAGAGTCTCCCAGGCAATTATCCACGCAAAAAGATATGACAGCATTATGGCGGTTATATATCTGGATCTGGATGGTTTCAGGCAGATCAATAACACCTTGGGTCACGACGTCGGCGATTTGCTTCTAAAATTGGTCGCAGCACGCCTGGTGGCGGCTGTACGTCAGGAAGATACCGTAGCGCGACTTGGTGGTGATGAATTTGTGATCGCAATGCCGCATGTCAGTAACGTCAACGGTGTAGCACTTGCAGCAGAAAAAATTATCAAAGTGCTGTCACAACCCTATAGTATTCAGGGAAATAATGTTTGGGTCACAGCGAGTGCGGGTATCGGTCTTTATCCGTTCAATGGCAAAGATGTCAATACGCTTTTGAAAAATGCGGACGCGGCTCTGCTGGACGCCAAGCAGGCAAACAAGAATACCTATCGAATTTCGGAGCGAGCATATATGTGATGGCCAATTCTGTTTCGCGTAGACTCACGAGCTCGATTCGAGTTTGGCAAGGTATTTCCGTGTCAACAATATAAATTCGTCAGGAAAGAATAGAGTGGAATATGGATATCGAGTGCGCGGTACCCGTTCCGCTCCGTGTTTATCCCGGACAGACGTGCTGATAGGCTCCACATTCTGGTCGGGGATGGCAAAAGTCAGTTACTGAGAAATAGTTGCTTTTACCATTACCATCTACAGAACGATGGAGTATCTTAGGCAAATTCGAAAAAAATCGATTAATTGCCAGTGAATAGGGAACAGAAAATGATTAGTACTCCCGACATTCTTAATGCTAAAATCCTGATTGTCGATGATCAGGAAGCTAATGTCCGGCTGCTTGAGCAAATGCTGAGCGACGCACGTTATACCTGTATTGCCTCGACAATGAATCCACGCGAGGTATCCGAGCTCTATCGCCAGAGTCGTTATGATCTGATTCTTCTCGATCTGCAAATGCCGGGCATGGATGGCTTTCAGGTGTTGGAAGCCCTGAAGCAAATTGAACCGAAAGGCTATTTGCCAGTACTCGTAATCACTGCCCAGCCAGGTCATAAGCTGCGAGCGCTTCAGGCCGGTGCAAAAGATTTTGTCAGCAAGCCATTCGATCTGGTCGAAGTCCAGACACGTATCCACAACATGCTGGAAGTACGCCTGTTATATAAGCAACTCGAGGATTATAATAAAAAGCTGGAACAAACCGTGGCGGAGCGAACTGCGGAACTACGCGAGAGCGAAGCGCGCTTTCGCCGGTTGACCGAACTGGCGTCTGACTGGTACTGGGAACAGGACGAGAAGGGGCATTTTACCAAGGTTTATGGACCCGTCCTCGACATGCTCGGGATCGGGGTTGACAAACTGATGGGTGAGCATAGGGAAGATAGTGGAACGCGCTGGAATGAATCCGAGTATGCCGCGTTCAAGGAAAATATCACGGCACGACGGCCTTTTATCGATTTTGTCTACAGCCGCACTAAAGCCGATGGCGCCAAGCAATATCTGATGGTTAGCGGAGAACCGATGTTCGACTCGTCTGGCCGCTTCATCGGTTATCGCGGAATAGGTAAAGATGTTACCGACAGTATGCGGTCAAAACAAAATTCCTAACCTTTGTTCCGATCCCCGAATGAACCCCGGGTTTACCAGTAGCTGGACCGGTGGAGTTAGCGCAGCATAATCAACCGGTATCAGGTCAGCCAACTGTTATCAGGTTAAATTACGCCGCCAAAGCTCCGCTTCCGGATGAGTAATCCGACAAAATAATCGGGATCGGGGAAGCAGCGAAAACCTTTTGCTCTACCTCCACCGAACTGTTCAAACGTTCCCTATAAGTCTACTAGGGGCGATTTCACCCTCTGCGGTTATTTTTCCCAATCCCAGAAAACGTTTGGTCTGATCGTACAATCGAATCTTTTGTCCCTCGGATAGGCAATCCTGCGAGAAATAGTCGCAGATCACACGTCCTTGAAGCAAAGATGCCGCCGCCGCGGCATCCAGTGTAGCGGTCGCCAGGTCCCGCATGAGAATATCGACCGGAAGCAGACAGCAGTCTCGCTGCGGCAGCGGCATAGCTTCAAGCGCATCCAGCGTATAAGCTTGCGATAAGTCAAAATTATCAACAATGCTTCGGCGCAAGCGGGTGAGATATGCCCCACCGCATCCTAGCGCCTTGCCTATATCTTCAGCCAGCGTGCGGATGTAAGTACCCGAACCGCACTTGACCAGGATGCGTAAACCATTCCCCTCGATGGCCTCGATATGCAAATCATGAATAATGGCTTCACGTGGTTGCCGCTCGATTTCCAATCCTTCCCTTGCGTAAGCATACATGGGTTTCCCCTGATGTTTCAGGGCACTATACATCGGCGGCACCTGCATGATCGTGCCGGTAAATCTTTTCAGTACCGCCTCAATCTGCTGCGGCGCCAACTTCAAATCGCTGGGTGCTATTTCGCTTGCAACTGAAATTTCACCTTCGGCATCGCCGGTTGTACTGATATAGCCCAGCCTCAGCGTCGCTTCGTAGGCCTTGTTCGCCCCAAGCAATGCCGACGAGAACTTTGTAGCCTCCCCGAAGCAAATGGGCAACAGGCCGGTTGCCATCGGGTCAAGCGTACCTGTGTGACCGGCCTTATGCGCTGCAAAGATGCGTTTAGCTACCTGCAACGCTTGATTGGACGAAATGTGGGCTGGTTTGTCGAGCAGCAGGACGCCGCTGATGTGACGCTTGACGCTTGCAGGTTTTAGAACACGGTTCAATATGGAGGTGATCTATACCTGATCGGATACAGATCAGGTATCATCCGGTTCGTTTGCCGGCGCCTCTTGTGCTACGGCCTCATCTATCAGTTGGGATAAACGCACACCGCGCTCGACCGACTCGTCATAAATGAAATGAAGTTGCGGGATTACTCGAAGCTTCAATCGATGCATCAAGTGGTTGCGTAAAAATCCAGATGCGTTTTCCAATCCTTTGCCGGTGAGGAAATTGTCGCTTTCGCTACGCAGCGTCGTGTAAAAAACTTTGGCATGCGCGTAATCCTGGCTCACCTCGACACCGGTCAAGGTGATCATGCCAATACGGGGATCGTTGAGGTCGTTGCGAATCAGGTCAGCGAGTTCACGCTGAATCTGGTCGGCTATCCGCAGCGAGCGGGAATAATCTTTAGGCATGATGATCCCATCCGGTGCGGCAGTTACAAGCTACGTGCAACTTCGACGATTTCGTATGTTTCCAGTTGATCCCCCACCTGGATGTCATTAAAGTTCTTCAGTGATAAACCACATTCAAAACCCGCTCTCACCTCTTTCACGTCGTCCTTGAAACGCTTCAGCGAATCAAGCTCGCCTGTGTGAATGAGTTCGCCATTGCGTATCAGCCTGGTTAGCGACCCGCGCTTGATGACGCCCTCCAGCACCAGGCAACCCGCCACCGCGCCCACTTTAGAGATGCGAAACACTTGGCGTATCTCTACCAGACCCGTAACGTTCTCCTTGCGGTCAGGGGTCATCATGCCCGATAGCGCTGCCCTGATTTCGTCCACAGCCTCGTAAATAATACCGTAGTAACGCACATCCACTCCGGTAGAACCGATGAGCTTGCGCGCCACCGTATCTGCGCGGCTATTGAAGCCAATCACAACGGCTTTGGAAGCGAGCGCAAGATTAATGTCGGATTCGGTAATCGCCCCCACACCGCTGTGGATAATATTGACTCTGACCTCGTCGGTGGAAAGCCCTTGCAGCGCATGCGTCAGCGCTTCGTAAGAACCCTGCACGTCGGCTTTGATGATAAGCGCGAGTACTTTGACCTCACCCTTCTGCTCAAATACATTTTCCAGTTTGGCCGCCTGTTGTCTGGCAAGCTTTACGTCGCGGAATTTGCCTTGGCGGAAAAGTGCGATTTCGCGAGCTTTGCGCTCATCCGTCAGCACCACTACCGTTTCGCCAGCGACAGGAACTTCTGACAAGCCTTGAATTTCCACCGGAATGGAAGGTCCGGCCTGCTCCACCGGCCGACCGCTTTCGTCGAGCATTGCACGCACTCGGCCAAAGACGGCGCCTGCCAGCAATATATCACCACGCTTCAAGGTTCCCGACTGAACGAGTATTGTCGCCACCGGGCCACGGCCTTTATCCAGGCGCGACTCGATGACGATACCTTTGGCGGGTCCGTCCGTTACGGCCCCGAGTTCCAGCACTTCAGCCTGGAGCAGTACGCTTTCGAGCAATGAATCGATGCCTTGGCCGGTCTTGGCGGAAACCTCGACGAACATCGTATCGCCACCCCAGTCTTCCGGGACGACTCCCTGCGTTACCAGTTCCTGCCTGATACGTTCTGGATTAGCGTCGGGTTTATCTACTTTTGTTATTCCTACCACGATCGGCACTTTGGCGGCCTTGGCATGGTGTATCGCCTCGATTGTCTGAGGCATTACGCCGTCATCCGCCGCTACAACCAATATAACCAGATCGGTAACTTTGGCGCCGCGGGCGCGCATGGCGGTAAAAGCTTCATGGCCGGGCGTATCCAGAAACGTGACCATGCCTCTTTCAGTTTCCACATGATAGGCACCAATGTGCTGAGTAATCCCGCCAGCTTCTCCGCTTGCCACACGTGTACGACGTATGTAATCGAGAAGCGAAGTCTTGCCGTGATCGACGTGTCCCATAACGGTAACTACCGGCGCACGCGGCTCCGTCTTCGATCCCGCTCCGGGTAGTTCCGTGTCCGCCAGAAAGGCTTCAGGGCTATCCAGCGCCGCATATTTGGCGACATGGCCCAGTTCTTCCACCACGATCATGGCAGTTTCCTGGTCCAGCATTTGATTGATAGTTACCATATTCCCCATTTTCATCAGGGTCTTGATAACCTCTGCGGCTTTAATCGACATCTTCTGCGCGAGCGCCCCGACGGAAATGGTCTCAGGTACCATTACCTCATGGACAATCGGTTCGGTGGGTACGGAAAAGCTGTGAGCGCCCTGGTCTTCCGTAGTCGCTTTACCGTGTCTATCTCTGCGCGTACGCCAACCCTTGACGCTGGATAAATCGCTCCGTGTCTTGAGTCCTCCACGTTTCTCGACCCTGTCGTCTTTCCAGACCACTTGCTTGGCCTGCTTCTTTTTCTTTTCGGCCTTCGCCGCCTTCTCTTCCGGCTTGACTACCGGCTTATGCAATGTTCCTTCGGTTGGAGCAGGCTGGGCCGCCTCAACCGCAGGCGCCACCGATGGGGTACCGACAGGCGCAGCAGGTATGGGCTCGGGAGTAGCAACGGGTTCGCCCGGGACTGCGGCAGCCGGCTCAACTTCCTCGATATTAACTGCCGGCTTTTGCCGTTGTTTCTTTTCCCTCAGTTCCGCAGTCTGCCGTGCGATCAATTCAGCCTGTGTTCTCGCTTCCTCTTGCCGCAAGGCCTGCTGTGCCGCATCCACCACCGGCGTGAGAACCGGCGCAGTCGTAACGGGAACGGAAATGACAGCGGGTTCCGCCGCCTTTGTCTCGGTCGTTAAATCACCCTTCACAAACACACGCTTCTTGCGCACCTCTACCTGGATACTCCGGGCTTTGCCGGTGCTATCCGACTTCTTGATCTCGGAAGTCTGCCGACGCGGAAGAGAAATCTTGCCCTTGTCCTCATTGGCACCGTGGATTTTGCGCAAATAGTCGAGAAGCTGGGTTTTATCGCTTTCGGTCAAACTATCCTCAGTCAGATGCTTGCGGATACCGGCGGCCCGGAGTTGCTCCAGCAGCACTGCAGGAAGCACACCCAGTTCACTAGCGAATTGTTCTACGTTCATTTGAGACATTGATAACCTTTAATAACCTATGCCCTGTCTGCCGAGGCAAACCACGGTGCGCGCGCCGCCATGATCAACTGCCTGGCTCGTTCAGCATCCATCTCGACCATTTCAATCAGGTCATCCACAGCCAGATCGGCGAGATCCTCCTGAGTATTCACCCCTTTGGCCGCCAATTCACGCGCTGTCTGACTGTCCATACCCTCCAGAGAAAGCAGGTCTTCTGCTATATTCTCCACTTTTTCCTCGCTGAAGATCGCCTCCGTCAAAAGAGCGTTACGAGCTCGAGTGCGTAGCTCATTGACCGTCTGCTCGTCAAATGCCTCGATTTCCAGCATTTCATTGAGCGGCACATAAGCCACTTCTTCCAGCGTGGTAAAACCTTCCTGCACGAGAATATCCGCCACTTCCTCATCCACATCAAGTTTTTCCATGAAGAGGTGCCGGAGCACGGAAAATTCCTCTTCATTTTTTGCCTGTGACTCTTCCATCGTCATGATGTTGAGCTCCCAACCCGTCAACTCAGACGCAAGCCGTACATTCTGGCCTCCACGTCCAATAGCCTGGGCAAGGTTATCTTCATCCACCACGATGTCCATGCTGTGCTTTTCCTCATCCACCAGGATGCTGCTGATTTCGGCGGGCGCCAGCGCATTGATCACGAATGTAGCGGGATCGTCGGACCATAAAATGATGTCCACTCTTTCTCCGGCCAGTTCGCCAGTTACCGCCTGCACCCTCGAACCCCGCATACCTACGCAGGTACCGATCGGGTCAACGCGCTGATCGTGAGACTTTACCGCAATCTTGGCACGTGAGCCCGGGTCCCTCGCTGCAACCTTGATCTCCAGCAGACCTTCCTCTATTTCCGGCACTTCCAGTTCGAACAGTTTTACGAGAAACTCCGGTGCAATCCGTGACAATATCAACTGCGGACCGCGGGCGGTCCGGTCGATCTTGTATAAATAGGCGCGCACCCTGTCGCCGACGCGCAGATTTTCCTTCGGGATCATCTGATCGCGGGGCAGTGCCGCCTCAACCCTGCCGGACTCGATGATTGCGTTGCCACGTTCCATCCGTTTGATGGTCCCGGTAACCATGTATTCTTTACGTTCCAGAAAATCGCTCAGAATCTGCTCGCGCTCAGCGTCGCGAATTTTCTGGAATATCACCTGCTTCGCAGCTTGAGCGCCGATACGCCCAAACTCCACCGGCTCCAATACTTCCTCGATGAATTCATCCAGTTCGATTTCAGGATTGCGCTGCAATGCTTCGCTCAACGGAATTTGACGGGCAGGCTCTTCCACAGCATCGTCCGCCACTACCTGCCAGCGGCGCAACGACTGATAATCGCCTGTCTGGTGATCGATCGACACACGCACATCAGCGTCTTCGTGAAAACGCTTTTTTGTAGCGGATGCCAGCGCCAATTCAAGCGCGATAAAAACAATGTCTTTCTCGACATTCTTTTCGCGCGCCAGCGCATCCACCAAAAGTAAAACTTCGCGCGTCATGTTACCTCCAGCCAATCTCTCTCGAATAATTACAATTTTGGAACCAGACGAACCTTCTCGAGATTGTTTAGATCCAGATCGAGCATTTTTCCGTCTACTTCCAGCTTTAATATCCCGTCGTTCACTTCACGCAAAATTCCGACGAAATTTCTTTGACCCTGTAACGCCACGCGTAGCCTCAGTTTAACCGACTCACCCGCAAAGCGGATGAAGTCAGCGGCCTTTTTTAGCGGCCTGTCCAAGCCGGGCGATGAAACTTCCAGTCGATCGTAATCGATGTTCTCAACCGCGAGCAAGCGGCTCAGATGATTGCTGACGGCCCCGCAATCATCTACGGTAATACCGTCGGGTTTGTCAATGAACACACGCAACATTTTCCCTCGCGAAGACCGCTCCACTTCGACGAGCTCATAGCCCAGCCCGGTCAAGGTCGATTCAAGCAATTCATACAGATCCATAGTGCCGGCACAAACAAAAAATGGGCTAGAAAGAGCCCATAGTCATTGCTATTTTAGCAAAATTTTATACTTAATGAAATAGACCCCTGTTTGAATTATAACTGGTTGCGTCAGGGAATATCTGTTTCCGTTTAGCGCTTATTCAGCGGTTCCATACATATTATGAATTTATGAATGATACAATTTCACCGATCTCCCAAATAAAAACTCATTGGAGGCATCCCGTGGCCGCGATCAAATCCATTCTGAATGAAACGCGCATTTTTCCGCCGGACCCGGCGTTTGTTCAACAAGCCAATGTGTCCGGCATTGAAGCTTATCATGCCCTCTGCGCCGAAGCTGAAAAAGACCTTCCTGCGTTCTGGGGCAAACTGGCGCGCGAACACATATTGTGGCACAAACCGTTCACGCGCGTATTGGATGAAACGAACCATCCCTTCTTCAAATGGTTTGATGATGGCGAGCTGAACGTCTCGTTCAACTGCCTCGACCGGCATCTGGCAACCCAGCCGGACAAGATCGCGATTATTTTCGAGGCGGATGACGGCACAATCACCCGTTCCACATACCGTGATCTTCATCGCCGCGTTTGCCAGTTTGCCAATGGTCTGCGATCTCTTGGCATCAAGAGAGGCGATCGTGTCATTATCTACATGCCGATGAGTATCGAAGCCGTAGTGGCAATGCAAAGCTGTGCTCGCATTGGTGCGACGCATTCGGTCGTATTTGGTGGCTTCTCTTCCAAAAGCATTCATGAGCGCATTCTTGACGCAGGTGCAGTGGCTGTCATTACCGCCGATGAGCAACGGCGCGGTGGCAAAGTCAACCATTTGAAAGCCGCGGTGGATGCAGCGCTTGCCATGGGTAACACCGACTCCGTGAAATCGGTCATTGTATATAAGCGCAGTGACGACAACCTGCAACTGCAAGAACGCGATATCTGGTGGCACGAATTGATCAGGGACCAGAGCGACACCTGCGAGCCGGAATGGGTCAATGCCGAGCACCCGCTATTCACGCTCTATACCTCTGGTTCCACCGGCAAACCAAAAGGTGTGCAGCACTCTTCCGCGGGTTACCTGCTGGGCGCAATCACAAGCATGGAGTGGATTTTCGATTACAAACCCACCGATATTTTCTGGTGTACCGCCGATGTGGGCTGGGTTACGGGACATAGCTACGTTACCTATGGTCCGCTGGCCGTGGGCGCCACCCAGATCATCTTCGAGGGGGTTCCCACTTATCCCGACGCAGGCCGCTTCTGGAAAATAATTCAGGACCATAAAGTCACCTCGTTTTATACAGCGCCCACCGCGATCCGGTCGCTAATCAAACTGGGGCCCGACCTGCCCGGAAAATATGATCTTTCCTCTTTGCGCCTGCTCGGTTCGGTAGGTGAGCCGATCAATCCGGAAGCGTGGATGTGGTATTACACCGTTGTTGGCCAGTCCCGCTGTCCCGTTGTGGACACCTGGTGGCAGACCGAAACAGGCTGCCACATGATTGCCCCCATGCCCGGTGCGGTGCCGCTCAAGCCCGGTTCCTGCACGCTGCCCTTGCCTGGCATCATGGCGGCCATTGTGGATGAGGCAGGTCATGATCTGCCTAACGGCAAGGGCGGGTTTCTTGTCATCAAACGCCCGTTTCCGCCACAGGCACGTACTTTATGGGGCGACCCGGAACGCTTCAAGCAAACCTATTTTCCCGAAGAACTTGGCGGCAAGTACTATCTGGCCGGCGATTCCGCCAACCGCGACCTGGATGGCTATTTCTGGATCATGGGGCGTACCGACGACGTATTGAACGTTGCCGGTCACCGTTTAGGTACCATGGAAATCGAATCCGCGCTGGTGGCCAGCCCCCTTGTCGCAGAAGCGGCAGTGGTAGGCAAACCCGATGAAATCAGGGGCGAGGCCATCGTCGCATTCGTGGTGCTCAAGGGCGAGCGCCCGGAGGGCGAGAATGCCCACAATGTTGCAATGGAATTGCGTGACTGGGTATCGAAAGAAATTGGTCCTATTGCCAAACCCGATGAAATCCGCTTCGGCGATAATCTCCCGAAAACCCGTTCAGGCAAGATCATGCGGCGCTTGCTTCGCACCCTGGCCAAAGGCGAGGAAATAACGCAGGATGTTTCTACGCTGGAAAACCCTGCAATACTTGAACAATTGAAGCACCCGATAGCATAGAGGGTTGGATAGCTTGACGAATAATCGCCTTCATATCCAGGCAGAAGCATCGGCTGAAGCCCCACCGCTGCCCGTCCGCCTGCCTCGGGTCACCGACTACGACCATGGTATCAGCGCTATCGACGCGGACTATTTCCGCACGGGGCTGGCCGCGATTCACCTGATTGTCGAGGCGGGAAAAGCGGCACTGGTGGATACTGGAACATCATCTTCCGTCGCCGGCCTGATGGAAATCCTGCACCAAAAGAATATCGCCCCGGTGGATGTAGCGTACGTGTTCCTGACCCACATACATCTGGATCACGCCGGAGGTGCGGGAGAATTCATGCATCGTTTTCCCAATGCGAAACTGGTGGTACATCCCCGCGGTGCGCGACACATGGCCGACCCCGCCAGGCTGGTTGCAAGCGCAATGGCAGTGTATGGAGAAGCGGAATTCAAACGTGTCTATGGGGTTATCCGTCCAGTGGAGGCAAATCGCATCGTTGAGGCACCCGATGGATTCAGTCTGGATTTCAATGGCAGGCCGTTACTTTTTCTTGATACGCCAGGCCACGCACGTCATCACTACTGCATCTTCGATAAGCAAAGCCAGTCGTTTTTTACCGGCGACACGTTCGGCATCTCCTATCGCGAATTCGATGTGGACGGCATGGAGTTCGTGTTTCCGACCACTACGCCGGTGCAGTTCGATCCGATAGCCGCGCATGCCTCGCTGGACCGGCTCATGACCTACAACCCTTCTTATGCTTTTCTTACACACTACGGCCGCATCGGCCATTTGCCGCGCCATGTGGCCGAGATGCACGATTTGATCGATGCCCATGTGTCGATAGCCCGGAAATTGCACGATGCGCCCAACAGGCATTCCGCACTAATGGAGGAACTTGGAGAGTTGCTGTTACAGCGAGTTATCGCACACGGCTGCAAATTGCCGGAGGAAGAAATTCGTTCTCTGTTAAACCTGGATGTTGGGCTGAATGCGCAGGGACTGGAATACTGGCTGGATCATGCGGGAGGAAGCAGTTGAAGTCGATACGGTATCGCAAACCGCAGGATGTCTTTGGTAAAGGAAACCCGGAAATCTGAAGCTGAATATTTCTCAGGCCGTTTCCATCTGCCTTACTCTCTCAAAAAAACATACCGCCGCCGCTGCCGCCACGTTCAATGATTCCGTTCCACCGGGCATGGGAATGCTGATTTCGTCAGTGATTACTTGCAGCACCGCATCAGACAAGCCCACGCCCTCGTTACCGAACACCAGTGCGATCGGCCCCGTCAATTCGGTCTGGTAGAGACTGTTTTTTGCTCTCAGGCTGGTAGCAATTACCTTGCCGCCAAATGCACGCGCCACTTCCGGCAGATTGGATTGTTCGTGAATATGCAGAAAAAAGTGTGCACCCATCGCGGCGCGCAGCGTCTTGGGTGACCACGCATCCGCGCAATCATTGGATAAGTAAATATCCGTCGCTCCTGCGGCGGCGGCGGAGCGCAGTATGGAGCCGATGTTTCCAGCGTCTTGTATGGCTTCGAGCAATACGCAAAAACTTTCATTTCTTCCACGCTTGTTTTGATTCCTTGCAGGTTTACGTATGAGGATGATTTCAGCCGAGGGGACGCGTGCCAGCGCCATGATACCGGTTGGAGTCTTGACTGGAGAAACCTCGCGAAACAGCGAGTCGCTCAACACAACCAAGTTCAAACTTTCCCTGGGTTTCCATTCCTCCAGTAAGCGTTTTATTTCCGCGCTTTCCCCACCCGACTCGCTCATGATGAGAACTTCCGGCTGTCCCAGTGCAACACGATAGGCAGAGACCAGATGTACGCCATCGAGCAGTGTCAAGCCGGCTGCTCTGCGCTGCTGTGCAGACCCGGCCAATTTGATCATTTTCTTGAAGAATGGATTATCGCGGGAACTGATAAATTTCATGATTAGACTGCGAATAGCCTCAGCGGCTATTTGTATCGACCGCCCCCACTTCAGCCTCATCTGCTTTTCCGAATGGTTCCATCGGAATCATCCGGTATCTGACTTCCAGAATTTCCAGTTCTTCAGTGCCACCCGGTGCGTGCAATGTCACCACGTCCCCTTCCCGCGCCTTGATCAATGCGCGTGCCATGGGTGAAATCCAACTGATGTAGGCTTTGGAAGTATCGATCTCATCCACGCCTACGATAGCAACTGTTTTTTCATCGCCTTTTTCATTGGCAAATGTAACGGTTGCGCCGAAAAAAATACGGGTCTCGTCATCCCTGGGTGCGGCTGGGTCCACTATTTCCGCCATATCCAGGCGTTTGGTCAGAAAACGTATACGCCGGTCGATTTCACGCAGGCGCTTTTTGCCGTAGATATAGTCGGCGTTCTCCGAGCGGTCGCCATTGCTGGCAGCCCATGATACTGTAGCGGTCACATGGGGGCGCTCTTTATTCATCAGCCATTGAAACTCGTCCATCAGCCGTGCATGGCCGCCGGGGGTGATATAGTTTCTACTACCGGCAGGTAAAGAAGATGGAGTGTCGATAACCTCTTCTTCAAGATCATCAGCCGGTTCTGTTTCCTTGGTAAACGCTTTGCTCATATTCTGATATCGCGCCCGAAAATATTGATATTTAAAACAACTGACCTTCAGGCTCAGGCCCACTATTATTGGATCGTTACAGCGCCGCAATAATATCCGCTCTCAAGTAAACCAGCTTATCCTGGCTACTCCATCTATGAATAACAGCGCGTCTGTTTGGCACCGTCTCGCTGCAGCGCCGCATCATGGCATGTTTCTGGCTGGAGCTCTGCAAGGTGCGTTCACACTGTTATGGTGGGTACTCGATCTCGCTAGGCGCCATGATATTGCGCTGGCAATCGGATACTTCGCGAATATGGTGCTGGGCATGGCTTCGCGTGTCACGCTTGGGCATTCGGGAAACTTACTGGTGCTGGACAAATTTACCTGGCGGCTGTTTATCGGTTTCAGGCCGTAGTTTTGCTGCGGATATTTCCCGATCTTTTGCCTGACGCTTTCGGTACGGCTACCATGACGCTATACCTCCTGGCGGGACTGTCCTGGCTGATCTGCTTCACACTCTGGGCAGTTCGCTATGTTCCCCTCTACTGGCGACCGCGGATCGATGATAAACCGGGCTGATCACTCGTCGAGTGACAACGATATCACGCGGGCATCATGGTCATTAATTATTTCCGGCAATCCGCCGCGCTTCTTGGGTAGCGCCCAGCAGTCCGATTTTTGGATTCATGACCACATGCACCGGGATATCCTCCATCAATGAGGAAAAACGTCCTTTGTCGCGAAACGCTTTCATGAAACCGCCTTCTCTCAGCTTATCGATGATCCGGGGGGCAATACCGCCCGCCACATACACGCCATTACGGCACAAGCCCGCCAGTGCCAGATTCCCGGCATAAGCGCCATAGATCTCAACAAATAAATCCATCGCTCTCATTGCGATGGGATGTTTTTGGTTGAAAGCCAGGTCTGATACTTGCGCCGCGCCATCGGGCTTCAGCCGCACCTGCACCAGCGCTGGCGTGCTATTCAAGTCCGTCTGCAGAAAATTGAAAGTATTGGTCAATCCCGGCCCTGACAGTATCCGCTCGATCGATACATGGCCAAATTTCTTCCGCAAATATTGGAGCAGGCGATCCTGCAATTCATCCGCGGGAGCAAAATCCATGTGCCCTGCTTCACTGGACAAGGGTATATAGCGGCCGTCTTGCCATATGAGCCACGCCACACCCATGCCCGTGCCTGCGCCAAGCGTAACCCGAAGCTCCATAGCAGAAGGCTTCCCTGCCTGCAGCGTTGCCAGGTCACTCTCGGGCAGGGTTTCAATACCCAGTGCCACGGTTTTAAAATCGTTGATGAGTTTAACCACAGGAATGGAAAATTCTTTGGTGATAGCTGCACTATCCATCACCCAGGGCAAGTTGGTGAGATTTGCCACCTGTTGCGTGATCGGTCCCGCCACCGCGAAACAGGCGCTTACGGGGTTGGAGCCAATGCCCAGCGCCATCGTCTCCCGCAAAAACTCCCTCAGCATATCGGAAAAACACGCGTATTCCTGACTGGCATAACGGCGTTCGCAGCATACCTGAGCGTCGCCGTCCTTCAGTTCAGTTGCCTGTAGCAATGTCTTGGTTCCGCCAATATCACCGCTGATGTAATATCCGGTCACGATTTTCTCCAACGTTGGGCAGGGTCCTGACGATAAAACAACATCAACTGCTCATATACCCCAGGAAAATGTAGCTTTACCGACAAGGGTATTTCAAAAAATGCCTCGCTCATTACTGCGAAGAACTCCGCGGGATCCTCGGCCGCATAGGGATCCACTTCTATCGCCTCATCCGCATCGACGCGTCTGCAAAAATCTGCATAAGCTTCACTGAAAGCTTCGCTCCATGCTTGCCGGCTCATGTCCGCATGCAATGGCGGGAATCCGTTGGCATCGCCGTTCAGCATGTCGAGTTTGTGCGCAAACTCGTGTATTACGACGTTATACCCCAACTCGGCTTCAGCAGCAGAAACATCCTCCCAGGAAAGAATCAGGGGCCCGCCGAGCCAGGATTCTCCCGATACGGCCTCGGCCGCATGATGCACCACTCCATCTTCGTCCACATACTCATAATTGCGAATGAATTCACTGGGGTAAACGATAATTTCGACCCAGCCATCGTAATAATCCAGGTCGAGATTCAGGATCAGAATGCACGCCTGCGCTGCGATCAGCACATGCATTTCATCGGTGACGATCAGCCCGTGCGCGCCACTTATCTGCTTTGAATGAAGAAACAGAGTGGCGTATTCACGCAGTCGTTCTAGCTCAGCCGTATCAAGGCCGCGTAAAAATCTCAGGCGCGTTACGGCCTGTCGCCAGATATCATCAGGTATGGATTCATTTTTAAGGATGCGGCGACGATACCAGGCTTTGAAGTTCGAAAGCATAGAGATTCGGAATCAGCCATCGCCGGGTTCCAGCACAGGGGTTTCCACTTCTGGAGCTTCCAGTTCCACCGCGTCGATCCGCGCAAAGCGCTGACTGATCTTGCGGCTCGAAACGTGTACCTCTTCCACATCCTGATTAGCCTGACGGATATGATCGGCAAGCTTCTTCATGCGCTCGTCGAATCGCGCAAAATCCTTGCCGAGCCTGGAGAGTTCATCCTTGATGATATGCACCTGCTCGCGAGTTTCGATATCTTTCAACACCGCGCGCGCAGTATTCAGCACCGCCATCAAGGTTGTCGGTGAGACTATCCATACCTGCTTCTGCATGGCGTAATCGACCACATCGTAGTGATAAGCATGGATTTCGGCAAAAACGGCCTCCGCCGGCACAAACATCACCGCGCCGTCACAGGTTTCCGGCGGCAGAATATATTTGCCGGCAATATCATCCACATGCTTCTTCACATCCGCCTTGAATTGCTTTTGGGCCAATGCCCGGCTGGCTTCATCCGCATGGCGGTCAAACATGCGATGAAAGTTTTCAAGGGGAAATTTCGAGTCCACCGCCACCATGCCGGTCGGTGGAGGAAGCCTCAACACGCAGTCGGCACGGCTACCGTTGGAAAGCGTGTGCTGCATCGTATAGGCGGCAGCAGGCAGAATATTGCGAACCAGTGCTTCCAGTTGTACCTCGCCGAATGCGCCGCGGGAACGTTTATCACCCAAAAGTTCCTGCAGGCTCACCATATTGGTGGTGAGGCTATCTATTTTTTTCTGCGCCTCATCAATAGTCGCAAGCCGCGTCATGACGCTGGTAAAAGTCTCGTTAGTCTTTTTGAACCCTTCGTCAAGACGCTCGGTAACATGGCCGCTGATCTGATCCAATCGCGACTCTACCGTGCCGCGCAACTGCTCGGAGGTTTTACCGAGCGCCTCCGATAATCGGTCTCCCTGCTTTGCCAATCCCTCGTGCAGGTCCTTGAGCATGTCGCGGTGTTTGTCTTCCATCGACTTCGCCTGATGCCCCAACAGTTCGCGCACCATTGTCGAAAGCATGCTGAGCCTGATCACCAGAAAAGCCATGGTGACAAGCAATATGGCGGCGGAAGCAATAATCAGCAGGGGTCCGGGCATGATGTTGTAGAGTATACCGGAGAAAATAGGACAACTGGACATATGGAAAACATGACCAGGGCGCCACAGGAGAAATTCGCCTCATTGAAAGGCAGTTCGGCATCTACAGCGCTTAATCAATCAGATCAGGGACGCAGTTCTGGTTTGTCCTTTTTTGCAACAGAGCCAAATTTCTTAATGTCTCCGGCTCCAGAAGTCTGACTTAGGCCAGCGGCATTCGTGCTGATAAAATTTATTGCGTGTTTTAAGGTAGCCGTTGAAATGGTTTGTTATATCAAGCTGGTAGGATGCAAATGCGTCTATCGTATTTCGAGTCAAGTTATTTGCAATAAGACGGGCCGCTTGACACGCGGTGGAAATTGCGAAACCAATACCCATTGATGATATCGGGTCAAACGCGCTGACCGCATCGCCAACCGCGATAAAATTTTTGCACGACGAAAAATCCGTTATCTGTGACGCAGCATTGCGAACCCAAGGCTTATTTGAGCATATTGACGCGCCCTTAACCCGCATCTTGACGTGATTCGTTTGCTGTAACAGTGCTGCCCAGTTATCGCCTTGATGCAGTTGATGATGCGATACGATATCGGCATCGGAAAACAAAGTTACCACCATCGTATTATTGGGTAATAAAGCGCTATACCACCACCCCAGTTCGGCTGCCTCAATTAAATATTCATGGGCAAGCATGGTTTTCGGGTCATGGTTAAAAAAAGTTCCTACGCCCACCAGATTATCCAGTTTCCTTGGGGCAGCGCCTACCCGTTTACATATGCTTGCGTTTCGGCCGGTTGCATCCACCAAAAACTTTGCCTCGACATAAAATACACCTTGCACAGGATGCTTGAGTTGGATTCGCCAACCGCCATTATCAAGTTTATCAACTGACATGCACCTGGTTCGTGGAAATATGCGTCCTCCTCGATGAACAACCTGTTCAACCAATTTAAAATCGAATCGTTCACGATCCAATTGAAAACTGGCCTGCTCGGTCGTGAATATTGAATCACGGCAATTGGGCCTATCACTGCCCCAATACGATGTGCCACTGTAAGAGGGAATAAAACTCCCCTCGTCAAATTCATCTTTGTCAATTATCAAATAATCCATCAGGCTGAAAATGCTCGCCGAAACCTGCTCTCCCACGCGAACCTGGTTGAAATCAGACTGCTCAACCAATATAACGTCAGAGCTTGAGTAATTAAGGAGAGCAAGTGCGGCGGAGGCCCCAGCAGGGCCTCCGCCGAATATCAGCGCATCGGTTTGATGAACAATGCTATCCACCGCCCGTTAACGCCTGCTGCGCGTACCGGAGCGAGGCATGCCTAAACCACCGCTGGCAACTTCAATGGGTTTAAATGCGCGTTGTTCGAGAAACTCCACCATTTTTGCAGCACGCAGACTCTTGGCTTTAATTACGTCTTTCTTTTTTTCGATATAAAAAACGGGAATCTGGGTCTCGTTGTCTTCTGGATTTCCGCTTATAAGACCCACACCCACGTCTTGATAAGAGAACAGCTCATGGTTACGCTCTGTTTCTGTGAAGTATGGAAAGCCTGTGTCTTGCGGGTTGGAATCCCGAATAAATGCCAATGCTGACCAATGCTCCACCATTTGCACAAACGTATTAATGCCGCGCGCGTAATTCATTTGCTGCCCTGCAGGCATATGAGATTTAGCCTGGCCTTCGGCGGTAAGATCGCCGGTTAATACATCCCAGGGGCTTTGTGGTGGCCACCAATACGTATAGTAGGTTGGTGGCATTGGTACTTTCTGCTCTGATTTATTCACGTTGGGGTCTGTAAAATTTACGTACTGGACCGTACACTGAAAAAAATCAGCTTGCCATGGGCACGCCATTCTTTTGGTTAAATCACCGGGCTCACAGCCACCCCCTTCGCACTCATCCCGCGAAGGTGACAAACCCGTTTGGTTGTATCCATTTTTACCTTTTTGATCCTCGATAACATAAGGCGCAGAGTAGATATTCTTGTTTTGCAAGCTCCAGGTCACTTCTATACCCGGGCACATCGGCAGCCCAACGCAATTGCCCACGCCGGCTTCATCCATTACATCAACGTTGTAAGGCTTAAAAACAGGATCGCTTACAAAATTTCCATTGGCCCATTGGTTCAGTAAAAAATACTGGGTTTCGTTAAGCGCTAAAAATTTTTCTATGATGTCATTACTCACCGAATTACTGCCGGAGTTCAATGGCATTTGTGGAAAATGCCCTCCCACAGTTTCCTTAAACAATATTTGCTGCGGTTGATCGGAAGACGGGTTCTGCTTGTCGTCTGGCTGCCGAAAAAACGAGAAATAGTGTTGGCGATTGGCCTTATTCGCGTCGCTGCTGTCGGAAAAGTCAAAAACATTGGATGAAAACGCCATCATGGATTGAACATTAGCCACCCATTGATAGCGCCCAGTGCGTTGGATAATCGGCAATATGTCACGCTGATAATTCGCCTGGAACGATTTACAAAAAGCACCGTTGACATACATCTCTGGAACCAAATTAAAGCACCGAACGCCTAAATCAAACATGGTGTCGCTCAGCGTAGAAATATTTACAATCTCCGGCGCGAAATCTGGTGAACCAACAATTACCCACGCCTGTAATTCTTGTGCGGGCGATCCGTCGTTAAAGGTGATTTTGCAATAAACCGGCCCATCTGCGATATCGTCGTGCCATGTGTCTGACCCACCATAACTGGTAAGAGGCGCATTGCCACCGGCGTTGCCGTATGCGCCCAAAACGATCAGGCGGCCTGCATCGTCTGTGATCAAGTTGCCCAGCGTGGTTACGTGATTACCGTAAAGAACGACTTCCGACGGGTACGTCGCCGGATAGCCGTCTGGTACAGAGCTTTTATCAAAACCAATCGTTTGACGCGCCCCCGACACGCTTCGCGGCCCTGGGTCCACAATCAGCTTTCTGCGATCATCATCTTTCACATTAGGGTTACGTAATGCGACGCCACGACTTTGATAACTGTTATTTTCACCATAAAGCAAATTTCCTTTCAATTCTGCATATTGGTACCAAGCGGCTTTTTTATTGGCCAAATGTACCGTCCACTCGATGGATTCGACATTAGCGGAATTCAATGTCAATTCGCTGCCATCGGCCTGGTATACTTTAAAAGGCTGACCTTGCCTGCGTACCTGGCCAACGTCGTCTTTAAAATGGACAATAGTGCCTTGCTTATTGCCGTATTGATCCGCTTCAAAAGGCAAACCACCGATCGATTCTGGTGATAGACAAAACTGACCTTTGCTACTCCCTAAACGTGCTACCCCAATCGAGGGGTGGATCTTGCATTGCATGACAGCATCTCCATTTTGTAATAAATGAATAAAACCACTTTATCAATAAAGCCCCATTAGCTAGATCCAGCTAACGTGCCATTAGCCCAATTATGCTTTTCGACTTGCCCTGCTCTATGGTTGAATTTATTGGACGCTTCCCGAAGCGTTGAGGCTGGAGATTGCTGTATTTGCCCCTGCCTTGATGCGGATTGAGATTCCCATGTTCGTTTCCTTTTGTCTTTTTGTTAATGTTCTTTATCACCTCTCGCGAGCCTTGACATTTTTTTGACCCCGAGAGTTGGTCGAGTTTAGTTGCTTTCCTTGAGCGCCAAATCGAGAATAAGAAGCAATAAACAGCTTCTGTTTGACCATTTGACCTGCTCACAGGAATTAAATAGAAGGCACTCGTAGCGATCCTGGCCTGCGTGATGCACGCAGAAGCGGGCTTCATGGGCAAGCTTTGGGAAACGTTGTTGACTCAACAGATGGCGAGCGGAGGGGTATGGGCAAAGAATGACGACAAGCGGCGATCGCATTGGACGCCGGAAGGGGTATTCAGAATGTGGTGCATCAATCAGGGACGAGACCGGAGCACCCCCTTCTCCGAATGGGCCGGCAAAGGATCAGGTTTCACTTGAGAACACGGACACGGGCTGCCTCATCGCACCGGGATCTCGGCGAGCTTAAACCCCTCCGTAAGTGAATAATCCACTTCTCAAAGGTGCTTATGCAAATTAGACCCCCACACTCCGTTGTTATATAGACCGGTGATAAAGATGGAGGATTGGCGGGAACTCGAAAATTATCTCGCGCGCGTCTCGAAGGATCGGATTATCGCGGCGGTGGCGGAAGCGGCGTCGGCTGACGGTTCGAACGGTATTCCGCACAAAGACTGGCCGTACGCTCGGGCGTATTATCCGGTATTCTGCCAAACGTCGCAGCATGTCTCTATTCAATTGCTTGGCTTCCATGAGCAGAGCAGATCCGAAAGGGACAATGGCTTGGCTGAAAACGAGAAAGTCGCAAAAGAGAAACCGCTTCCTTGTGGCTCAGGATCAGGCCAGCTTAAACACTCTTGCGGCATGCGACATGAATCCGAGCAAACCCAAACCGGTTAGCAGCGTTGCATAGGTCTCGGGCTCGGACACAGCGGTGAGCAATTGGTCGCAGTCCCCGGATGTTGGGCACGACGCACCCCACCCCAACCCATCAAATTAGCGGGTAATTATTGCGCCGATTTGTTACCTCATGCCCATCGGATAATACCGCTCGCTTTCCATCTGGTGCCTTTGCCATTTGTTCTGACGTTGCTTGACGCGATCCTGATAGCTGCTGACTTCTGCCGTATCTTCTTTTTTTTCCGCTCGCTCCTTCCTGGCTTTTCTACCGACCCGGCGTCTCTCTTCCGTAGCTTTCCGTGCTTCGTCCGACCTTAAATCCTTTGGCCTCACCTCTTCCGAAGCCGAGTCCCATGGCCTCGATTCCCATGATTTCGATGCCGACGGCTTCGGATCCCATGGTCTCGCCTCCCAAGGCTTCAGCTCGCGATTTTGCTGCCCCCGCTGTTTTACCTGATTCTTATCCGGTTCCTGCTGTCCCGACCGGCTGTCCTCAAATGCTGTGGCAGGCTGCAGAACCAGCATCATGAAGGCAATAAGTGCTATGCACTGAACACACAAAATTTTCATAATTGGGCTACTCCCCTGCTATTGATTCACTTCGTTATTCATGACCCGCATTATGAGCGCGGCAACCATCCTTATCTATTAAACTCTTCCTACAACGGCAGATTCTCTTGCGGAGGATAGAAAATTCTCAAGCCATCCGTTTGTGCCCAGGGCGTTATCACATGTACCTTCCGTCCCTGCGTATTGATGATATCTTCAACCCGTGCCCCACGTACGGTAAGCGCATCGGCGATCAACGAACGATGGCAGCGCCACGGAACCGCTTCGGCACACATCAGTGCGCACCGTTCCTTCTCGGCAAGTTCCATTACATCCTGCACATTCGAGGCGAATTCCGGCGTTTGCATGTAATCCGCATATCCGCGAAAAGAGACGTTGCGCCAAGCCCCGTTGATCGAATCCTTATGCGCATGCCGCAGCCCGCCAAGCCCCGGCATATGCGTATATTTGATACCTGCTACTTTCAGGGAGCCGGGTAGCGTTTCCTTATTGAATTGCGGATTATGCCGGGACCGCGGTACGGTGCGCACATCAAGGATATGCGTGACCTCGTTCGCTTTTAATACACCAACGAATTCGTCCAATGGGTGCGTGGAATGCCCAATCGTGCATATCAAAGGCTCGGATGCTGATTGCTGTTCACTCATGGCGTTAGCTCTTCCCCGCTCGCTGGTATCCTCTATCGGTACGTAAGCACCGGAAACACTCCCACTATGGAAAACGTCGAAGGACGATGAAAGTCAGTCCAACACTTACGTTAACATTCTCTTCTTATACACAAGATAATTGCAGAGAGTTGACGAAGCTCCCTCCGGGGCATCCCTATATGCCTCAGCCGCACGCTACTATGGCGCCTTTACCGCCGGAGGTGCTGAAATGCACCCGAAGCGGGATGCGTTGAGTTCCACATCAGCGCGCTCCCAAGCCTTTTTGAAACGCGCCTCGATGAGCGCCGCCTGATCATCCTTATTTTGCAAGCGCAGCGCTTGCAGCAGACCATAAAATGCCCATCCGTTGTTACGATTTCGTCTCAGGTCTTCCCAATACACCGTTTCCGCTTCGGCTGGGCGCCCCGATTCAAGCAGGATAGCGCCCAGCGCCAGCCTTGGCGGAGACTGCCATTCCGACGGTTCGGTATAAGCCAGGCTATCCTCAAGGCGGACCGCCCCTTCAAGATGCGCGATAGCGGTATCGAACTGCCCGCGAGCGGAGGCGATCTCGCCTGCGAGCACTTCGGGACCGATACTCAGGACCGCGCGCGCGGTATTGAGCGAAAAGAGCGGCCAGTCCAGCGATCCATTCATGATCTCACGCAACGCGTCCAACTCCTGCTCGGCTTGCTGCAACTGCCTCGTCGCGACAAACGCAAGGCCGCGTGCATAATGCCAACCGCCCTTCAAAAACGCGTTCGTCGACGGTGGCGCGGGCTCCTGGAGAATCTCATTCCATTTTCCGAACCTTGCATATGCCCAGTACGGCACAATCCGGAATACCGCTGTCGCCGGCACCCCCGCCAAAGCCGTGTCGTTGACGGTTCCCGCTACCTTCCGTGCCGATTCAATCGCCAACCGGCTTTGGCCATCCGCCGTTGCCGCGAACCACAGAAAGTGAATATTATGGGGGGTGTACATTATCGGGTACATCCCTTGTGCATGGCGATGGGCTAGATACGCCTCATCCGCTGCCATGGCGAGCTGATTGCTCTTTATCGAATCCGCATATCGGCCCACCCGCTGATAGATGTGTGACGGCATATGTACCACGTGCCCGGCAGCCGGCATCAGTGTAAGCAACGTATCCGCCGCTTTTTCCGCCCGCTCCGGTGTGCTGGTCGATTCGACGAGATGGATATAAAAATGTGCCGCGCCCGGGTGGTTTGGATTGCGCTGCAAGACAGATTCGATCAGTGCCACGATTTCAGCGGTTCCCTCAAGCGGATAGCCGTCGCGCATCCAGTAACCCCATGAGTTGAGGTCCATCATCGACTCGACATAGAGCGTTGCAATATCGAGATCGTTTGCGAATCGCTCATGCACATCCCGCATCGCATTTGCATAAGCTTTATCGTTCGCCTTCCGCTGTTCGGGGTTGCCGTTATAGCGTTTCTCGAGCGCGCTGATAAGCGCCCGTTCGCGGGGCGATGCTTTCGAATGAAGCGAGGCGGCTTTTCGCACGAGCTCCAGGGCGAGCGCCTCGCTCTCGGGTGCCATCGCTGCATTGATGTTGGGGCCGAGCACGAGCGCCTGCCCCCAATACGCCATCGCCAGCGAAGGATCAAGCCGCGCCGCTTCCCGGAAAGAGCGACCCGCCTCGGCATGGTTGAATGCGTAGGACAGGTTCAATCCCTGGTTGATATACTTCTGCGCCAGCTTGTTTCGCGTACTGACCGAAAAGGTATGCGAACCGAGGTTCAGCAGCCTCGGCGCGGCTTTATCATCAGTGTCCGGCTGATCCCGCTGTTCGGAATGCTTCTGAACGGACCCCGATGACACGAATGCCGAACCTGGCTCTTCCGCCTGGGCAAACGCAGCGGCAATGCCCCCGGTCGTCGCTACCAATCCCAATGTGATTAAACGAAGAATAAAGTGAACTTGCATAAACGTTACTCCTTGATGATCGTTGATTCAGCAATCGGCAGCGCGGCATCGGTTGTTCAAGATATTATGTACCGATAGTAAACAGTAAACACTATAGACTATAGACGAAAACCGGGTTGCTCATGGGACGGGCAGGTATCCGAGATAAATCCGCGTGAACGTCAGACAAGTCGCTCGCTACTGTAAATCCGTATTTCAATCGCGATCACGGGGGTTGGCGCACGTTTTTCAGGTGTGCCAAACCGAAATGAATGAAGGCCAGCGCCGTCAGCACTGGTGCGAACAGGTTTAAAATCGGTATAAATTGTACCAATCCGGTCAGCAATCCCAAACCCCACAGTAACGACCGCCGGGAGGAAAATATCGCACGCATTTCGTCCTGGCTGGCGTGCTCCGCCAAGGCGTCATAACGGAACAGGCGCTGGTTCAAATACGCCGTGGCAATAAATGGTATGACCAGGCCTGCCCCGATCAACCACAAAGGAAGCGTGATCAGCCAAATAGCGGCGAATATTCCGAGGGCAATCAGCGCATTGAGCAGGCTACCAGCGAAACCGCCACCATTTTTGCGTTCAAGATGCGGGTAGTCACGGTCAGCCACCAGACGAATCAGGGCAGGCATCGCGAATAAGGCGGTGATCACCAGCGCGGTAATGAAAACGAGCGGCACGAACAGAATCAGATGCGCGATTGCCTGAATTCCGTAGGCGACCCACCTTGGTTCGACACCTTCGAGCCAGGTTTGAATGCCGATCGCCGTGAGGCCGCTCGCAATCCATCCCGAGAATGTACTCCAGAATGCGACGCCTAACAGGAACCACAACAGGCTAGCCGCCAGGATGGGCCAGATGACGATCCACAAAACCTGAAACTGGAATAAATCGCGGAACGCACGCGAAAGCGCTTCGAATACCGAGGTCACGCGTTCTCCTTCTCAGGCCTTATTCGATGTCAATGCAGCCGTTAATTTTCGCCGAACCTTTACAGCGGTTGGAAGATCGCCTTGATGTCATGTCCAGGCCACCTCGATCCCGCGCCCATCAATCTGTGAATTCACCCATCAACCTGTGAATTCAAAACGTAACATCGCTGAGACGTCCCAACAAGTATCCGCTATAACGTATGCCAGTCATTGAATTCCACTTTCGCAATCCGGGTCCCAGTCGTATGCAAAGGAGTTGTACCAGGTAGTATGCTCCCAGATTTCCTCACACACCTCGCCGCAGATTTTTCGCTCGAACCCGCACATGCCACCCAGTTTAAAGCGTGCCGTATACGCACCGGCGGCATCGCCTCCCTTGAGTTCAAGGATAACCTGCCCGCTCTGCTCAGAAACGTTCAGGGAGCGCGTATTAGTGAGATCTTTATAGAATTTCTCGGGAATAACAAATTGTTTACTGCCTATGAAGACGAGAAATGTTTCAGTAACAAACTTTGGAATACCACCATCCACGCCCCATGTGCCCGCGTCAGCCTCGTGGCATTCTCCCCTTTTGCATTGGCGCTCGCGGAATGTAACAGCAACCGTTTGGCCCGAGGGCAGCAAATACGTTTGCTCGTGCGAAAACGGCGTGATCCCGGTTTGTGCAAGCGCACAAAAAGACCATATAGCGGAACCGAGGAACAGAATTTTGAAGAAACTCAACATAAGAAAACGACCATTAATTCTTGTTATCAACTGAGCCCTGTTCGCGCCGCTGGCAACTTGGCGGACTCAAAGGAAATCGGCTGCAAAAGCGTCTGGCCGGTTCATAGTTCACCGTTTTTTCGGCCAATAGAATAACTATTGACCTTCCAAATCCCTCAAAATCTGCCCTCATCCAGTCACTTTTCGCTGCGATTATTCAAGTTCGACACTGCTAGGCTATTTCCAGGAATATTTTTTCGGTTTCCGACGCAATCTTCAGTTTTTCGAATAGCCGATTAAAGGCCCATCGGCTTTCACCGATGAAATTTTCAGTTTTCGTCTCACCGACCAATATGCATCCTTCCGTGTTTGCGGCCGTATTTCCGCTATGTATCCTGACGCCTTCATAGTTCGGCACATTCAGAAGAAGCGGAAGCTGTTTTTGAAACCGCTGTGAGAAATTGATGATCACTTCATAGCGACCGGATGGTATGGCTGTCTTTCCGGCAATTTTGACCGGTCTGACTTTATCTTCAAGCGTGTAGCACTCAAACACGCCATTTACCGATAACTCGCCAATCGTGCTTTCTTCAGAGAAATCTGTCCTTTTAATTTGCAACTCCATTTTGGCTGTCCTTGTATTCGGGGATATCATGGAAATGGAACATCAAGTGTAACGGACGATTCTGATGATCGATGCTGAAATTTTTATAAAAATATCCTTTACGGAATATTAAACCTAAATCCGGTAGTTGATCGCTCATTTGATAGATCAGCATATGATTAATAACAATATTTCATATTATTTGACGCTCACCTTCCGGGTGAGGCCGCTACGGGGTGAATTGCACAGTTTTTGGGGCACATGGCTGCGTTGCAACTCCTTGGAATGGAACGGCGCCCCGAAGCGTCGCCCGAGGGACCCCGCGAAGTGGGGATCGGGCAGCGCAGGGGATGCTGCGATTGCGTTCCACACGCAAGGGGCGCCCGCATCCCGCTTCGGGGTCGCACCTTCCTGCGGAAGGCACTGCTCCGCCCTGCGCGGTCGCATTCCGCGTCGTTGCGCCTTGCCCTGCACCCCAAAAACCGTACACTTCACCCCGTCCAACTACCGGATTTAGGTTAAAGGATAGAAGAACTTGTTTCCCTGCGCCAGGTAGTGCCCTGAGGTCCATCCTCCAGGATAATACCGGCGTCCAGTAATTCCCTGCGAATACGATCGGCCTCACTATAATTTCTGTTTGTCCGGGCAATGAGGCGTTGCTGAATCAGTTGCTCGATACGTTCCGGCGTGAATGCAGAATCACCTGCAAGTCCGTCGTCCTGAAAATATTGCTGTGAATTTTGTTGCAATAATCCCAACACGCCGCCCAGCGCTCTCATCAGCGCCGTGTCCCGTGGTGATCCGGTTTTGTTGACCTCGTTCGCGAGATCGAACAGCACCGCTATCGCATCGGACGTATTGAAGTCATCATCCATCGCTTCCCTGAAACGGCCTGCATGAGGTGCCTGCCAGTCTATGGTGGCCGCAGCGTCACCGGCTTCATTTCCTTTCAGCGCAGTGTAAAGCCGATCAAGCGCGCGCTTGGCATCGTCAAGATGCTGATCCGAATAGTTCAGCGGGCTGCGGTAATGCGCCCGAAGAATGAAGAAGCGCACCACTTCCGGTTGATAGCGGGCAAGAATCTCGCGTACGGTAAAAAAATTGCCCAGCGACTTGGACATCTTTTCATCATTGACACGCACGAAGCCGTTATGCATCCAGTAATTCACGAAAGGATGGTCATGCGCGCCTTCGCTTTGCGCAATCTCGTTTTCATGATGGGGAAACTGCAAGTCCTGGCCACCTCCATGTATGTCAAAGTGTTCGCCGAGATAACGTTCTGCCATTGCCGAGCATTCGATATGCCAGCCGGGACGCCCCCTGCCCCAGGGCGAATCCCATTGCGGCTCATCGGTTTTGGCGGCTTTCCATAATACGAAATCCAGCGGATCCTCTTTGTATGGATCGATTATTACGCGTTCCCCCGCACGCAAATCATCCAGCGATTTTCCGGAAAGCTTTCCGTAACCGGGAAATTTGTGCACGGCATAATACACATCGCCGTTGGGCGCCGCGTAGGCAAGGTTTTTTTCCATCAGAATTCGAATCATGCCAATCATATCTTCCACATGCCGAGTGGCTCGCGGTTCACATGTAGGCGGCGCGACACCGAGCGCAGCGGCGTCTTCTTCCATAGCCCGGATAAAACGATCGGTCAACGCATCGATGGATTCGCCGTTTTCCTGGGCCCGTTTGATAATTTTATCGTCAACATCGGTTATATTGCGCACGTACGTCACATCGAAACCGCTCGCTCGAAGCCAGCCCTGTACCATATCGAATACCACCATCATGCGAGCGTGGCCAAGATGGCAATAGTCGTAAACCGTCATGCCGCAGACATATATTTTGACCTTGCCGGGAACGAGGGGAACAAAGTCCTGTTTTTCCCTGGCGAGCGAGTTATGGATTTTGAGCATCTGGCAAGATTGTGAATTAGACAGGCTTCTTGGTAGAATCCCGGGGATTCCGGGACAACCCAACAAAAATCGGAGCAGTATAGCACAATGAAAATGCTGGATTTTCCCCTCATAAACGCATTCATGGCAGTTGCCGTGCTGCTGCTGTCGAATCCCGCTGCGCTTGCCGATGAGAACGATACAGTTGCCAAACTCTACAAGCAGGGCAATTTCGCCAAGGCGCTGGAGCAAGCAGATGCTTACCTCGCGCGCAAGCCAAAGGATGCACAGATGCGCTTCCAGAAAGGCCTGATACTGACCGAACAAAATAAGACCGCGGACGCTATCGGTATATTTTCTTCACTCGCCGAAGAATACCCGGATCTGCCGGAGCCATACAACAACCTCGCGGTGCTCTATGCCAGCCAGGGCCAATATGACAAAGCCAAGGGTGCGCTCGAAGCGGCGATACGCACCCACCCCAGCTATGCGACTGCGCATGAGAATCTGGGGGATGTATATGCAAAGATGGCAAGTCAGGCATATGGCAAGGCATTGCAACTGGACAAGGGTAACGCCGCTGCGCAAACCAAGCTTGCGATGATCAAGGACCTGTTCACAGGGAGACCTAAAGAAATACAAACCGCATCTTCCCCATCTGTTTCCTCTGCGCCGGCAACTGACGCCCCCGCAATAGCCATGGAGAAAGTTCCGGAAAAAAGAGGGGAAAAAGCTGTAGAAAAGGCGGAAAAACCAACAGCCGGGAAGACCGCCTCTGCGGAACAATCGGGGCCGAAAGTCCAACCCGCTGTTCCGGACGAATCGGATGAGGTTATCAAGACGATAGAGGCCTGGGCCAAAGCCTGGTCCGATAAGAATGTCGCGGCCTATCTGGCATTCTACGCGAGCAGTTTCCGTCCTCAGGGCGGTTCGTCGCATGCGGCATGGGAAAAAACCCGCCGAGAACGCATCGGGAAACCAAAATCTATCCAGGTCGCCATTACCAACCCCAAAGTAAACTTGATCGACACCACGCACGCAAGGGTAAGTTTCAAGCAATCGTACCACTCCGATGCAATCAGGAGTAATACAACCAAGACACTTGAGTTGGTCAAGACAGGGGAAAAATGGCTGATACAGCAGGAGCAAGCCGGGCGATGAGATTAGCCGGTCCGGCTTTCCCCAAGCACATTCAATCACGTACAACTACGGTTACCGCCGGCGTCATAGTCGCGTTTGGTTTCCTGACCTTTGGTGCATTGGCGAGCGACCACTCGGCCCTGCCGGAACTATCGATCACCGGCCCGGAAATCATGCTCGTCAAAAGCATGCAAGAAATTGCGGAGAGCCGCATGGATTCCGCTTTAAGCGGAGTCGAGCAAGTGCTCAAGACCAATCCGAATTTTCGGCTTGCTCACCTGATTAAAGGTGATCTGCTACTGGCTCGTTCTCGCCCGATCAGTAATATTGGTGATACTGCCGGGGTCTCGCAGCAGAACATTGCCGATTTACGCGATGAAGCGCGAGCCCGGCTGCTGCGTCATCAGGAACCTGTTCCGCCTAACATGGCGCCGAAATATCTTGTGCAAATGCCGCCGGAACAAAAATATGCAATTGTTGCCGACACTGGGAAATCCCGGCTGTACATTTATCAGAATGTAGGTGGCCAACCTCGTTACCTTGCCGATTATTACATCAGCAGCGGCAAGAATGGAACTCAGAAACTGAAGGAAGGAGACAAGAAAACTCCGATCGGTGTATATTTTGTTACCGCCAATGTACCTCGCGAGAAACTCACCGATTTTTATGGAGGGGGCGCATTTCCCCTCAATTACCCCAACGAATGGGACAAGCGGCATGGACGTAGTGGTTTTGGCATCTGGCTCCACGGCACGCCATCGGACACCTATAGTCGGCCACCCCGTGCCAGCGATGGTTGCGTCGTGCTGGCCAATCAGGATTTACGTAGCGTAGGTGCGGCGCTGCAAGTCGGGATAACACCCGTAATTATCAGCAACGAAGTAGAATGGGTAAAATCCGGTGCCGAAACTGCTTTGCGCAGCAAACTGGTACAACATCTGGAAAAGTGGCGGCGCGATTGGGAAGGTGGAAACACCGAGGCGTATATGGGCCACTACGGCCGGGATTTTTTCAGCGGTGGCCAGAGCCTGGCCGAATGGTCGCGGCACAAGCGCCAGGTTAATACTGCCAAGAACTGGATCAAAGTGAGAATCAGCAATATCGGCATCTTTCTTTATCCTGGACGAGATGATCTGGTGGTGGTCAATTTCGATCAGGAATATTCCAGCAGCAACCTTTCCAACAAAATGAAGAAACGTCAGTACTGGATGAGGGAGCAAAAAAACGGTCCCTGGAAGATCATTTATGAAGGCACGGCCTAGCAGCCTGTCGGACTTAAAGGAAATCGGCTGCAAAAGTTTCGAAACCGATCAAACATTTTATCGACTACTTTGCGTTTACACCTATGCATATTATCAAGCTTCTTGCTGCTTTCTCGCTTCTGTTCAGCACGGCCGCTCTCGCAGCCAATCCCCAGGTTGAAATAAAGACCAATTTTGGTAATATAACGCTGGAGCTTTATCCGGACAAGGCACCTAAAACCGTAGATAATTTTCTGCGTTACGTGAAGGACGGCCACTATAATGGCACTGTATTTCATCGTGTAATTCCCGGATTCATGATTCAGGGCGGCGGATTCGACAAGGCCTTCAAGCAGAAACCGGAGAGGCAGCCCATCGGGAATGAGGCGGCCAACGGCCTGAAAAATGAGATTGGAACGATTGCCATGGCCCGCACCTCGGACCCGCACTCAGCTTCAGCCCAATTCTTCATCAACGTAGCCAATAACGGGTTCCTCAATTACACCGCGCCGACTCAGCAAGGCTATGGTTACACCGTGTTCGGCAAAGTTATCAGAGGAATGGAGGTGGCCAATAAGATTGCCGGTACACCGACGGGCTCCGGAGGACCATTCCCAAGCGACGTACCTGAAAAAACAGTAATCATTGATGAAATCAAACTTGTCACAGAGGGGCCGGCTGCCGGCACCACTTTGCCTGGAAAATAAGGACAAACATGATCAAACTCCACACCAATCACGGCGATATCACTCTCGAACTGGACAGCGAAAAGGCTCCGCTGACCGTTCAGAATTTTATAGACTATGTGAACAGCGGCTTTTATGATAATACGATATTTCATAGGGTGATCAACGATTTCATGATTCAGGGAGGCGGATTCGAGCCGGGCATGAACCAGAAGCAGGTTCGCGCTCCGATTCAGAACGAGGCCGCCAACGGCCTCAAGAATGATAAATATACAGTTGCCATGGCACGCACATCCGACGTGCATTCCGCCACCGCACAGTTTTTTATAAATGTCAAGGACAATGGTTTTCTTAATTACACGTCGCCTACTTCCCAGGGTTTCGGCTATTGTGTATTTGGCAAGGTAGTGGAAGGCCAGGATGTGGTTGACGAGATCAAGAAGGTAAAGACAGGCACCCGAAATGGTCATCAGGATGTGCCATCGGAAGATGTGATATTGCTGAAAGCGGAAGTGGTTGAAAATAAGTAATCGCTATTTATATCCCGGGCCAGTCGTTAAGGGGCTGTGAAAATCAGCTATGCCCGCTATCAGTACCATGACAACGAGTTTTTATTAAACTTTTGAGCCGGAATAGCGCCTTTTGTCCAAGGTCCGGCACGCCGCCAGGTAATATTGCTGTGTGAGGTATGCACCACCCGTACCGTGAGAGGTTGTTTGGGCAGGGAAAATAAAATATTTCATCAATGGGAAAAATCATGTCCACTTTTCGAATTCTTACAGCAATATCGATCAGTCTTTGGTTAGCTGCGCTAACGGGATGTGCAACCACCACCTCGGGTGGTGCGGTCGGCGCGAACCGCTCTCAACTGATGCTTATATCTTCAGAGCAGCTGGAGCAAACGGCCGCGCAAGGTTATACCAAGCTGAAATCGGACGCAACGCAACAAGGTGCGTTGAACAAGGATCCGAAACTGCTGCAGCGGGTGCAGGCAATAGCCCGCCGCATCGAACCGCAGACTGGCGTATTCCGCAAGGATGCCCCCGGGTGGAAGTGGGAGGTCAATATCATAGACAGCAAGGAACTCAATGCCTTTTGCATGCCTGGCGGCAAGATCATGTTTTATTCCGGACTGATCAATCAGCTTCAACTCAACGATGCGGAAATTGCAGTGGTGATGGGGCATGAAATCGCCCATGCCTTGCGTGAACATTCACGTGAGCAGGTGTCGCAGGCGATCGCGGCGCAGACAGCGTTGGGGTTGGGATCCGCGGCATTTGGCCTCAGCCAGAATGCCACCACTCTCGCCAACGTCGGTTATCAGGCCTTGGTCGCAACGCATTTTAGCCGTACCGACGAGGCCGAGGCAGACCGTATCGGGCTGGAATTGACCGCACGTGCAGGCTATAACCCACGCGCCGGCGTTACGTTGTGGCAAAAAATGATGAATGCCAACAGTGGCGGCCAGCTTCCCGAATTCCTGAGCAGCCATCCTGCGGACTCGAGCCGAGTCCAGCAGATTGAATCGTTGTTGCCGAGTGTCATGCCCCTCTATGAAGCCACGCTTCACTGAAGCTGAACCGTCTCGTTGGTCCAGTGGAAGATTATGCGTTTAATCCTCTTGCAAGGTCGGCCTGGATGTCCTTTACCGCTTCGAGTCCCACCGCGATGCGCAATAAACCTTCGGTGATCCCGGCGGCATCCCGGCTTTCCTGACTGATACGGGCATGAGTGGTGGTGGCGGGATGGGTGAGCGTACTCTTGGCATCCCCCAGGTTGGCGGTGATCGAAATCAATCGAACGGAATCCACTACCCGCCATGCCGCTTCTCTTCCATTTTTCAACTCGAATGAAACGATTCCACCACCGGTTTTCTGTTGGCGTCTGGCAAGCTCGTACTGGGGGTGTGAGGGCAAACCCGGGTAGTGAACCCGCGCCACCCCGGGCTGCGCTTCCAGCCAGCGAGCGATCTGCATGGCATTTGCAGAATGCGCATCCATGCGCAGCTTCAGGGTTTCCATTCCCTTTAAAATAACCCAGGCGTTGAAAGGGCTCAAACTCGGCCCCGCGGTACGCAGAAAGCCAAAAATCCCACGTTCCATCACCAGGTCGCGCTTCCCCAGCACGGCGCCGCCTAAAACCCTACCCTGGCCTTCGAGATACTTGGTGGCGGAGTGAACCACAAGATCGGCGCCCAGATCCAGCGGCCGCTGCAGCGCCGGCGAACAAAAGCAATTATCGACCGCAAGCCATGCGCCGGCTTTTTTTGCCACCTGTGCGAGTGCGGCGATGTCCGAAACTTCAGTCAATGGATTTGACGGCGTTTCGATAAACATGAGTTTTGTGGCGGGTTTTACCGCCGCCTCCCAGGCTGCGACATTGGTGGCGGAAACAAAAGTCGTTTCGATATTGAAGCGCTTGAGGATATTATTGAACAGGCTCACGGTTGCGCCGAAAAGACTGCGCGACGCGATGACATGATCGCCGGCGGAGAGCAACCCCATCACGCAGGCAAGTATGGCAGACATCCCCGAAGAAGTGGCAACACACGCTTCTGCGCCTTCAAGCGCGGCAAGCCGCTCTTCGAAAGCCGTAACCGTGGGGTTGGTGAATCGCGAGTAAATATTTCCGGATTCCGCACCCGAAAAGCGCGCTGCAGCCTGGGCTGCGCTGTCAAATACAAAACTCGAGGTCAGGTACAAGGCTTCCGAATGTTCATTGAATTGACTACGGTGAATACCGGTGTGCAACGCCAGGGTTTCCAGCTCAAAATCATCAGACATGCTTAACTCCCAAAAAAACCCGTTCAGCATTCGCTAAAACGGGTTTCCCGCTTTAGCCGAATTTATAATGCGCCCGCAAGCTGAATATCAAATCGGCGCTACAGTCAAATTACGCCCGATAACTGTTTTTGTCAAATCTCCATTAATCGATCGCCACCAGGTTCAAATCCAGCTGCGTACTAGACCGTGAGCGAGACAAGGGCGCGCCGCCATCACGCTGCGCCTCCAGTAAAGCGAGGTACTCCGGCGTAACATCGCCGGTGATATAGCGCCCATCGAAACAGGAGGTTTCATAATGCGTAATCGATGGATTGACGCGGCAAACATCTTTGACGAGCGAATCGAGATCCTGATAAACGAGGTGGTCGGCACCGATCTCGTGGCAGATCTCATCTTCATTCCGCCCGGTAGCGATGAGCTCGCGGCGCGTCGGCATATCAATTCCATAAACGTTGGGAAACCTCACCGGCGGCGCGGCCGAAGCAAAAAATACCTTATGGGCGCCGGCCTCCTGCGCCATTTGCACAATTTCGAGGCTGGTGGTGCCGCGCACAATCGAATCGTCTACCAGCAGTACGTTTTTACCGCGAAATTCCACACTCATTGCATTGAGTTTTTGTCGAACGGATTTGCGCCTCTGCTGCTGGCCCGGCATGATAAAAGTACGCCCGATATAGCGGTTCTTTACAAAACCTTCGCGAAAGCTCACACCCAGGCGATTAGCAAGCTGCAAGGCGCTGGGGCGGCTGGAATCCGGGATCGGAATCACCACATCGATATCCAAATGACGCATGGTTGCGGCGATCTTGTCAGCCAGGCTCTCGCCCATGTTAAGACGCGTTTCATATACCGAGATACCATCCATGACGGAATCCGGGCGCGCCATATAGACATATTCGAAAATACACGGATTCTGCGTGGGATTGGCGGCACATTGCTTATTATGGAAATTACCGCTCTCATCGATAAAAATTGCTTCACCGGGGGCGACATCGCGCACCAGCTTAAACCCTAAAGTATCGAGCGCCACACTTTCGGACGCCACCAGATATTCCATCCCATGCTCGGTTTCAGCAGAGCCGAACACCAATGGACGGATGCCGTAAGGGTCGCGAAAAGCGAGCAATCCATAACCCGAGATCATTGCCACCACTGCGTAAGCGCCTCGACAGCGCCGATGTACGCCGGACACTGCGTCAAAAATAGCGGCAAGGTCGAGCTGGTGGTTTTTCGTGCTTCTTTGCAACTCATGGGCGAGTACGTTGAGAAGCACTTCCGAATCGGAACTGGTATTGACGTGGCGCAAATCCTCGCGAAATAACTCATCATTGAGTTGGGCTGCATTCGTGAGATTGCCGTTGTGTCCAAGTACGATTCCGAACGGCGAGTTCACATAGAACGGCTGTGCCTCAGCCGACGATTCAGCGGAGCCGGCGGTGGGATATCTCACATGACCAATGCCCATGTTACCAAGCAAAGCACGCATGTTGCGGGTACGGAACACATCGCGGACCAGGCCGCCACCCTTGTGCATGTGGAAAGTATTACCTTGGGCAGTAACGATGCCGGCTGCATCCTGTCCGCGGTGCTGGAGTACCAGCAAGCCGTCGTACAGCAACTGGTTGACGGCTGTTTGTGCGACTAAGCCCAGAATTCCACACATGACCACACTCCGCAAAGATGGCTTTGATTTTGATTAAAACTGTACAAAAGGTTTATCCGGATATGGACGAATGAAATTGCCGAGCGCGGTATTATACCGACAGGCTGCTAGTCACTGTCCGCGCTTTAATTTCACATAATTGATACGCGTGGACAAATCTGGCGGCAACCATGGTATTACCAACATTGCCGCTGTCTCCAGCGGTTTGCTGAGCAAGGCCTTTTGCCAGAACGGCTCTTGCGGCAGCGCAGTGAATCCCGCTGCCAGCACAACCAATAACACTACCAGCAACCCTCGTATAAAACCGAACAACGAACCAAAAAAACGATCTGCAAACCCCAATCCCACACTTTTTACCAAGGCTGAGACCAGCATGGCGATCAGGCTCATCGCCAGCAGCACCGACAGGAATAATGCAGCGAATGCCAGCAACATACGCAATGTTTCGCCGGCGATACCGGACGGCAGCATGGGCGCGAACCCTGCTGAAAATGAGTTTGCCACCATGAATGCGACGATCCAGCCCGCCAGCGACAATGATTCGCGCACCACGCCGCGTATCACGCTCAGCAAAATGGATACAACAAGTATGGCAAGAACGCAGTAATCGAAAATAGTCATTCGTAAACAGGAACGAAATTACAGAAGGGCAACTTTCCTGTGCGGTAATGGTTCCATCATCCTATTTCTCCGCGACTACGCCATCGAATCCAAGTTTCTTCAGTTTCTCACGCGTACGCTCCGCCTCCTCACGCGTATCAAACGGCCCTACCCGAACACGCGTTATCTCGCCCTTTTCGGTACCGCTGTCGACCTTCAGTGTTTCCGTATAGGCCTTGGACCTGCTGTCCTTCGATGTCACGCTCTGCAACTGTTGCCTGGCTTTGCCCGGATCGGAAAAAGCGCCCAATTGCACTACGAATACAGTAGCGGCAGTGGCAGGAACGGTCGCTTTTGCATTTCCCGTTCCCGGTTCACCTTTGGAATCCATGCTGTTCGCCGCCGGTTTCTCTATCGATTCATTCGCGGCTTGGGCAGGCTTTACTGATGTCTCGGAGACTACCGGCTCTTCCTGACCTATTCCGGTTTCCAATTTTTCTGGAACAGTCCTGGCCGGTGCTTCTGTACGAAGGGCGACATCGGGTGCGAGCTCTTCCACCGAGTCTTCAGATGGGATGCGAATGTCAATTTCGTGACTTCTCTGCTCCGGTTTGCTATCGAGCACCATCGGCAGAATGACAACCGCTGTGACCACCAGCGTAATTGCGCCGACGAGACGTCTTCTGGCGCGTTTTCTTAGCTGAATCTCTTCTTCGCTGACGGTCTTTGCCATTCGCCTTTGCTTGATTCTAACCGTGCTCAACCGCGTTCCGGTACCGCAACACTTCGGCCACGGTATGGAATGAGCCAAAAACACAGATTCTATCATTTACGGTTGCGTGCTCACAGGCAAATGCATATGCCGCGGCCGGATCCGGAAAACTCTGAATTGTCTCCTCACCCACACCTGCCTCCTTCAGCGCCTGCGCCACGTCACCAGTCGCAGCCCCACGTGGCAAATCGATGCTTGCCGTCAGCCATACATCGACTTTTGCCACAAGTGCCCGCGCCACACCGGCGATATCCTTATCTTTGAGCATTGCAAATACCGCATAAGTCTTTTGATAGCGGCCCATGCTGTCGAGCCCGGTAGCCAAGGCGCACGCAGCGCCCGGATTGTGTGCCACATCCAGCACCGTCACGGGACGGCCGGGTAACACCTGAAACCGGCCTGGCCAGACAACTTCCAATAGTCCCTGGCGTATATCGCCCATGGTAATCGGCAAGCTATCCTTTACCGCATCCAGCGCAGCAAGACAGGCACTGGCGTTGCGCAACTGATAAGCGCCCCGCAATGCCGGGTAGGGCAGCGAATGACGCTTTCCCTCATTTCCCCAGAAACTCCATCCGGTTGCGCTGGTCGAGTAACCGAAGTGCTCGCCGATGTGCATCAAATTCGCGCCGATCGCTTCTGCATGAAGCCGCACGCTCGCGGGAATATCCGGCTCCGAGCAGATAGCAGTCTTTCCGTTTCTGAAAATTCCAGCCTTCTCAAACCCAATTTCCTCCCGGGTGGTACCCAGATAATCCATATGATCGAAGTCAACACTGGTGATAACCGCACAATCAGCATCAAAAATATTGACTGCGTCCAACCGGCCGCCCAGTCCCACTTCCATGATCGCGACTTCCACTTCGGCCTGTTTGAATAGTTGCATTGCGGCCAGTGTGCCAAACTCAAAATAGGTCAGAGGAATACCGCTGTCAAGCCGGGCCGATTCCACTATTTGAAAAGCATTACATAACTCGTCATCGCTGACTTCTCTTCGGTTCACCCGCACGCGCTCGTTATAACGCAGCAAGTGCGGAGAAGTGTAACAGCCAACGCGATACCCGGCGCGGGTCAGAATCGCCTCCATCATGGCACACGTCGACCCTTTGCCATTAGTGCCCCCGACCGTGATGATGGGAAAGGAATAGGCAAGGTTCAAGCCCGCCTTCACCCGATTTATCCTGTCCAGTCCCATCTCGATGGACTTCGGATGGATACGTTCAAGCCAGTTCAGCCAATCGGAAAGCGTTCTGGATTTTTTATCGGGTTCGCTCATTACTATCTTGCGCCACCCGGCATGAACATCATGACGACATGATCAGGTGAGCCAAAGATCAAGCTGCCGGCGGAGAAACGCGCATCAGCAGCGAACATAGGTTGGCAACCTTATCGCGCATGCGCCGGCGATCTACAATCATGTCTATAGCACCGTGTTCCAGCAGGAATTCGGCACGTTGAAACCCTTCCGGCAGGGTTTGCCGCACAGTCTGCTCGATAACGCGCGGCCCGGCGAATCCGATCAATGCCCCTGGCTCGGCGATTACCACGTCACCGATGAAGGCAAAACTGGCCGACACCCCACCCATGGTGGGGTCTGTCAATACCGAGATGAAAGGCAGCCGCTCCTGACTGAGTTGAGTAAGCACCGCTGTTGTTTTAGCCATCTGCATCAATGATAGCAAGCCTTCCTGCATGCGCGCGCCGCCACTGGCGGCAAAGCATACAAAAGCCACATGTTGCTCAACGCATGTTTGCACCGCACGCACGAAGCGCTCACCTACCGCCGAGCCCATCGAGCCTCCCATGAAACCGAATTCGAATGCCGCTGCTACCAGGGGTACGGTTTTGACGCTGCCCTGCATGACCACGAGGGCGTCATTTTCATCCGTATCTCTTTTCGCTTCCGATAACCTGTCGATATAACGCTTGTTATCCTTGAATTTAAGCGGGTCAAGCGATTGCACTTCCGCGCCGATCTCATGACGGCCTTCGGCATCCAGGAATAAATCAAGACGCACGCGGGCAGAAATGCGATTGTGATGATTGCATTTGGGGCAAACATTTAGATTGTTACCCAGATCAGAGTAATAAAGCACTGCTTCGCAAGATGCACACTTGCTCCACAATCCCTCAGGCACGGCCTTTTTTTCGCCGCTTACCTTGCGTTTTATTTTTGGGGGAAGAAGTTTCTGGAACCAGCTCATAAATTGGTTTAAATGATGGATGTCGCGTGTTCAGCGCTGGTTTCGTCGATGGCGGCACGGAGATTTTTTACCAAGCCGTATACGTTCGTTAATAGATTCTCCCTGGTGGAATTTTCTATTTCTTCAATGATGCGGCTACCTATCACGACAGCATCGGCGAGGCTCGCCACGGCTTTGGCCGTTGCGCCATCGCGTATGCCGAAACCGACGCCAATGGGAATGGAGATGCGGGTACGCAACTGAACCAGTTTGTTGGCGACATCGCGGAGATCGAGACTTAATGCACCGGTTACGCCTTTTAGCGAAACATAATATATGTATCCCCGCGCCAGCTCCGCTACCCGCTCGACGCGCACTTGCGGAGTAGTGGGAGAAAGCAGGAAAATCGCATCTATTTGCTGGCGTTCAAGATTGCTTACCCATTCCCGGGACTCTTCCGGTGGATAATCCACTACCAGCACGCCATCTATCCCGCATTTTTTTGCTCCCGCCGCGAATTTCTCGTAGCCCATCGATTCTATCGGGTTGGCATAACCCATCAGTACAACCGGTGTGTATGTATCGGTTTTCCTGAATTCCTCCACCATTGTCAGCACATCCTTCAGACCCACACCATGCTTGAGCGCGCGTTCCGAAGACCGCTGTATGGTCGGCCCATCCGCCATGGGGTCTGAAAACGGGACACCCAGTTCGATGATGTCGGCGCCTGCCTTTACCAGCTCATGCATCAATGGAACCATCATTGCGGGCTCCGGGTCGCCGGCAGTGATGAAAGGAATCAGTGCTTTTCTTTTTTTCTGGAGCAGGTTGCCGAATACGGTAGCGATACGAGACATGTATGATGATTTCAGAAGGTTATATTGGAAGCCTGCGCTACAGTGGCCATATCTTTGTCCCCGCGTCCGGACAGGTTCACCAGCAGCAGCTTATCCTTGCCAAGCGAGGGCGCGAGCCGGGCGGCATAAGCCAGCGCATGACTGGACTCCAGCGCCGGTATGATGCCCTCGTAATGGCACAGTGAATGGAACGCCTCCAGCGCCTGGTCGTCGGTAATGGCGATATATTCAGCACGATTACTGTCCTTGAGCCAGGCGTGTTCGGGGCCGACGCCAGGATAATCCAGTCCGGCTGAAATAGAGTGGGTCTCGACAATCTGACCGTTCTCATCCTGGATCAGATAGGTGCGATTTCCGTGCAATACGCCGGATCTTCCCATCGTCAGGGAAGCCGCATGCTGCCCGCTCTCAATTCCGCGTCCCGCCGCCTCCACGCCGACCATCCTTACATTACTTTCTATATAAGGATAAAAAAGGCCGATGGCATTTGACCCGCCACCCACGCAGGCAATCAACGCATCCGGCTGCCGCCCGTATTCCTCTTGCATCTGCACGATTGCTTCCCGTCCGATAATTGCCTGGAAGTCGCGTACCATCATCGGATAGGGATGCGGTCCCGCTACGGTGCCAATAATATAGAACGTATCTTCGATGTTGGTTACCCAGTCGCGCATGGCTTCATTCAGGGCGTCCTTCAGTGTTCGCGAACCTGATTCGACCGGTATGACCGTTGCTCCCAGGAGCTTCATCCGATAAACGTTGGCGGCCTGGCGTTCCACATCGACGGAACCCATGTAAACGACACATTCCATGCCATAGCGCGCGGCGACTGTAGCGCTGGCTACACCGTGCTGGCCCGCGCCGGTCTCGGCAATCACGCGCGATTTCCCCATGCGCCTGGCCAGGAGTGCCTGCCCGATAGCATTATTGATCTTGTGCGCCCCGGTATGATTCAGGTCTTCACGCTTCAGCAGAATCTGCGCCCCTCCCAGATGTGCCGACCATCTTCTGGCATGATAGATGGGGCTGGGCCGCCCCACGTAGTGCTTTAACTCGTAAGCAAATTCCGCCTGAAAATCGGTGTCATTACGATAATGCTCGTACTGAGCGCGCAAATCCTCCAGCGCTGCAATAAGTGTTTCAGCGACAAAAATACCGCCATAGGGACCAAAGTGCCCATGGCTATCCGGAAGATCATAAACTTTCACTGGTTCGAACTCCTTGCATGAAAGCGGCAATTTTTTCCACGTCCTTGATACCTTTGGCGCTTTCCACGCCACTTGATACATCTACTGCCCAAGGCTGTGCCTGCTGGATCGCACTGGTAACATTACCCGGGTGCAGTCCTCCCGAAAGAATCAGGGGCAGCGGTAATTCCCGAGGAATCAGACGCCAGTCAAACGCATGGCCTGTGCCGCCCGGTTCGCCTTCGACATAGGTATCCAGCAACAATCCGCTGGCCCCGGTATAACGGGTGGCGTATTGTAGCAAATCTACGCTCGCCCGGACTCGCATCGCCTTTATATAAGACCGGGGAAATTGCCGGCAAAACCCGGGGTCTTCATTGCCATGAAATTGCAGCAAATTCAGGCTGGCTACAGAAAACGTTTCTTCCACCCAATCCGGATCAGGATCGACATAGACACCCACCGTGGTAATGAATGGTGGTAGCGCGGCAATAATTTCCTGCGCTTTTGCCGGCGTCACATAACGCGCACTTTTCTTCCAGAATACAAACCCAATGGCGTTGGCACCAAAACGCACTGCTGCCAGCGCATCCTCCACACGCGTTATACCGCAAATTTTTACTTTGGTAGACATACTTGCAATTTCTTCTTTCCCTTTCGCTGAGTTTTGTGCGGCACCATCGGCGGGTCCGCGACCGAGACGGTTAGCGGGGCCTGCTCGTCCTCGGCAATACCGCGGCAAGCGGTGGTTCGACAAAAGACGGTAACTTCCATTTGGCATCATAAGTAATGCCCGCCAGGTATAATCCGGCAGCGGAAAAAGTCGGCGCCGCATCGCTACGCTTACCGCTTTCAAGCAGCGCGCCTATCCATTCAGGTGGATATTTGCGCTTTCCCACATATATCAGGCAACCGATGATATTGCGCACCATGTGATGCAAAAACGCATTGGCACGCAGTTCGAATGCGATGGTGTCGCCCAACCGGATAATTTCCAGCTTCGTCAGATTGCGTATGGGAGATTTTGCCTGGCACTCGGCCGCCCTGAAAGCGCTGAAGTCATGCTCTCCCAGCAGCATCTGCGCGGCGGCCTGCATGGGTTCAATGTCAAGAGTCTGATGAAACCAGCCGATATTTCCTTGGTAAAGCCCCGGGCGCGCAGGATGATTCAATAGCAGATAGAGGTAACAGCGCTCGACGGCACAGTAGCGCGCATGGAAATCATCCGCAATCTCGGATGCCCATAGTATCGCGATGCTGTCCGGTAATAGCGCGTTAGCCCCGCGAACCCAGGCTCCCATGGGCCGCTCTGCCTGCGTATCGAAATGCACTACCTGATACGCGGCGTGAACGCCGGCATCAGTGCGCCCGGCGGTTACTACTCGAACATCCCCGCATGCGATTCTGGATAACGCGGCTTCCACTGCATCCTGGACCGAACCACCTGATCGCTGGCTTTGCCAGCCACAAAAACTGCTGCCATCGTACTCCAGCACTAATGCAATTCTCACGGCACGGACGCCTGTGCGCCTATTTTTATCGTAGCGCCCACATGCCACTTGAACAGAGATTCATTAAGCAAATTTTGCGGAAGAAGCAGAAGAATTGAACATATGAATGAAAAGGGCAGTCCGGTAATAATCCAGCTTGTTTATGTTGTGTATGAGTTATTCTTGATTTCGTCAAGCGACCTGTGCTTTGCTGCAGGACCCTCCTTCATTGCATAGAGCCCACGCTAGGCACTTGGCTCTTTTCCGCCTGCCTCGTCGCCCACGATCCCACCGATATTGTTTCTGATGTATATGCTCCTATTCCCGCTTTCTTCACCTTTGAAAGCTTTAAAATCTCACCGGAAAGCTCCTGGGCCGGAATAATATCCGTCTCAACAGCGGGGTCAATCCTTCCGCCGACCGTTTGCTTCAGTTCCTCGGTTGCCCCTTCTCTATCCGCAAACCTCCGCCGGTACCAAACCGCAGTCTGTGCTTTCACTTCCCGATTGGCTTCCGCTGGGGTTATCGCACCGACTTCACTATTATTCGGTATCCTTAAAATAGGTCCTGTCTTGAGCTGATTCATATTATTACCGAAGAAAGCATCGCAATTTGCGCGATGCAACGCGACCAGCATCTGATTCAAGCTCACCCCAGCGGGAAAAACGATATTTTTCGCTATTCTGACTAAAGTATCGCCCTGCTTTACCGGACCATAGGCAGTATGAGCCTTGCTGGCGGAATCCAACTCATCCTGTATTGGCAACTTCTCATCCTGCTTGACTGACGCATCTGATTTGCCAACGACCGATTCCGAGGGCGGATGCGTATCAATTTCGGACGGACTGGACAGCACGGTATATTCGCGCAGTAATCGTCCCGACGACCAATTCAGCTCAACCAACATATTGAGAAACGGTTCGGCAATGGGTTGTGGAGACATGATCCTGACGTAGGGCTGCCCGTCGGAGCGGGTTTCAATGCTCGCATTAAATGTCGAGAGGACAGAAGAATAATCGATGTTGGCTTGGCGATACGTTTCTTGTGAGGCAAGACGCGCCACTAGAAAAGGTTTCTCTTCTTTCTTTACCGCAACCAGTTCGATTTCTGCTTTAAAAGAGTGTCCCTGAGCCGAATTGACGGTCAGCCTGCCCAAGCCAACTGCATATCCGGCTACCGGCAAAAAAATTGCAAATAAAAACAAACATGCTTTAGAAGTAAACTTCCGCACAGCCGTACACTCTTGAGGAGGATATATGGATAAATATCACGGGGCCGGCATTAACATTTGGCTGAAGCTTGTCTATTGTTAGTCTATTACTAACCCTCCCGCCAAGTTATACCCGGACCTCGTTTACAGGGAAGCAAATAAATATTGCTGCGGAACGTTATCGGCATCAACCCGCCAAGCGAATACCGTGAGCAGGATCGTTGAGATGATTTTCTATCGGAAAAACAGGAAAATCGCTTAAGCATGGAATTAATATAAGTCCCATTTTGCACGACTCGCATAACCCGGATGTTTCATAAATTCGCGCGCCCTCGCTGGTCTTTTGTTTCGTATGAAAATTTCGCTCAGTCGGGCGTATGAATAACTACGCCACTCTTTCACAAAATCTCCCTACAAAACAAAATCCTGCGCAATCATCACGCGAATTTATGAAACATCCGGGATAAATCAAATTTCTTCCCGAATGAGGCAAAAGGCAACTCCACCGACTCTCAGGCTTGAACCAGAATTCTCAGCATCCTGCGCAAAGGTTCCGCCGCGCCCCACAATAACTGATCTCCCACTGTAAACGCCGAGAGATATTCTCCTCCCATGGCAAGCTTGCGCAGCCTCCCCACTGGAATCGTCAGTTTTCCGGTAACCGCAGCCGGAGTCAGCTCTTGCAAGGTGCTCTCGCGCTCGTTCGGAATAACCCGTACCCAACTGTTGGATGCAGCAAGAATACCCTCTATCTCATCCAGCGGGACGTCCTTCTTGAGCTTGATGGTCAGCGCCTGGCTATGGCATCGCATTGCCCCGACGCGAACACAAATACCATCGACAGGTATCATCTGATCAGCGCGCCCCAGGATCTTGTTCGTCTCGGACTGGCCTTTCCATTCTTCTCTGGTCTGTCCGTTGCCCAGATCCTTGTCTATCCAGGGTATGAGGCTGCCTGCCAGCGGCACACCGAAATTCGCGGTGGGAAAATTCCCATTGCGCAATGTCCCCGCAACCTCCCTGTCAATGTCAAGTATGCCCGCGGCCGGGTCATCCAGCAAATTTTTCGCCACACGATGCGCTTCACCCATTTGCAGCAATAATTCCCGCATGTTCTGCGCGCCCGCGCCGGATGCGGCCTGATAGGTCATGGCGCTCATCCATTCCACCAGATCTTCTTCGAACAATGCGCCCACAGCCATCAGCATCAAGCTGACAGTGCAATTGCCACCGATGTAATTTTTGACATCGTCGTGCAGCGCCTGCTCGATAACCGGCAGATTGACGGGGTCGAGTATGATAATTGCGTCGTCTACCATGCGCAATGTGGAGGCCGCATCGATCCAGTAACCCCGCCAGCCCGCTTCACGCAGTTTGGGGAAGATCGCGCTGGTGTAGTCTCCGCCCTGGCAGGAAACAAGGATGTCCATCGACTTAAGCTGGTCTATATCATGCGCATCCTCGAGCAACGGCGTTTCCTGGCCGATATCCGGACCTTTGCCGCCTTTCTGGGAAGTGGAAAAGAAAGTCGGCTCCACCAATGCAAAATCATTTTCTTCCCGCATGCGCTGCATGAGCACCGACCCTACCATGCCCCGCCAGCCAATAAATCCTACTCGTTTCATCGATCGCCTCTCTCCAGGAAACTGAACCTGGTCTCTTTAAACCATTTACCTATATATTTGCCAGGACCGCATCGCCCATTGACGCCGTGCCGACCTTTTTCGTTCCCGCCTCGTAGATGTCTTCAGTGCGATACCCCTGGGCCAGGACTTTCTTTACCGCGCTCTCGATGCGGGAGGCTGCCGCTTCCTGGTCGAACGTATAGCGCAGCATCATCGCCACCGACAATATCGTTGCCAGGGGATTAGCCACGTCTTTGCCGGCAATGTCGGGAGCGGAACCATGTATGGGCTCATAAAGGCCCTTGTTTCTGTCGTCCAGCGAGGCCGATGGCAGCATGCCGATCGAACCGGTCAGCATGGAAGCTTCATCCGACAGGATATCGCCGAACATGTTGCCCGTCACCATCACATCGAACTGCCGAGGATTGCGCACCAATTGCATAGCGGCATTATCCACCAGCATGTGCGAGAGCTCCACGTCGGGGTAATCTTTCGCTGTCTCGGTCACCACGTCGCGCCATAGTTGAGTGCATTCGAGCACATTCATCTTGTCCACCGAGCAAAGCCTGCGATGACGTTTACGCGCCGCCTGAAAAGCCACCCGGGCAATTCTGCGAATCTCGGTTTCGCTGTAGATCATGGTATTGTAACCAACACGCTGGCCGTCGCGACATTCAATGCCCCGCGGCTCGCCGAAATAGATATCGCCCGTCAATTCACGCACGATGAGAATATCCAGGCCCGCCACCACTTCGGGTTTTAGCGTCGAAGCATTGGCAAGCTCAGGATAAAGTATCGCGGGGCGCAGGTTGGCAAACAGATTCAGCGCCTTTCGAATACTGAGCAAACCTCGTTCCGGCCGCAGGTGACGCGGCAGCGTGTCAAACTGGGGACCTCCAACGGCACCCAGGATCACGGCATCCGCACCGGCCACAAGATTGCGTGTCGCTTCCGGAAACGGCTCACCAGTTGCTTCTACGGCACAACCACCCAATAAGCCCGGTTCCAGCTCAAACTTTAACCCGTCGCTTCTTAATGCTTCCAGCACTCGCACAGCCTGGGCGATAATTTCCGGGCCGATACCGTCTCCAGCCAGGATTGCAATTTTCATAAAATCCTTCGCTTCGTTTAAACCGGAAGAAAAATCATGTAAACAACCAAGGCTGTGCAGCCCGGTGCTTCTCTTCAAAGGCCTTGATCCTGTCCATATGTTGCAAAGTCAGACCAATTTCATCCAGGCCATTCAATAAAGTATGTTTACGGAAGGGATCGATATCGAAAGAGAAGGATTTACCGCTGGGCGTCGTTACCGATTGATGCTGCAAGTCAACCCGCAACCGATAGCCCGCAGTGGCCTCTACCTCCGAGAACAACTGGTCCACGTCAGCTGTATCGAGCACAATGGGAAGCAGGCCGATCTTGAAACAGTTGTTGAAAAAAATATCAGCGAAACTAGGCGCGATGACCACTTGAAAGCCATAGTCCTGAAGTGCCCACGGCGCGTGTTCGCGGCTCGAACCACAGCCGAAATTTGAGCGTGCAAGCAGTATTTGCGCACCCTGGTAACGCGCCAGATTGAGTATGAAATCCGGATTGGGCTTGCGCCGGGCGGCATCCATGCCTGGTTCGCCGTGATCCAGATAGCGCCACTCGTCAAACAGGTTCTGCCCGAAACCAGACCGTTTGATGGATTTCAGAAATTGCTTGGGAATGATGGCGTCGGTATCGACATTAGCGCGATCAAGCGGCGCCACCAATCCGTCGCAGAAAACAAATTTTTTCACGAGCCAATAACTCTATCTATTGTGCCTGTTTTTGTATCGCTTCACCACCACTCTGGAGATCCTTACCGAAGCCTTGCATGGTATTACATGCGGACAGACCGAAGACAGCGATCAAGGCAACCATCATTGAAAACGTTCTCATTGCAACTCCCGTTTTGTAGTAAAAAAAGAACCCGTTTTTATTGCCCCGGAATTTTAATATATTTCCCGTACATCGACAAAATGTCCCGCTACCGCAGCGGCTGCCGCCATGGCCGGGCTCACCAGATGAGTACGCCCCCCCGACCCCTGCCTGCCCTCGAAATTGCGATTGGAAGTAGAAGCACAACGCTCGCCGGATTCAAGCCGGTCATCGTTCATCGCGAGGCACATCGAGCAACCCGGTTCCCGCCATTCAAAGCCGGCATCAAGAAATATCCGGTCCAGCCCTTCCTGTTCCGCCTGCTGCTTTACCAGGCCCGAACCCGGCACCACCATCGCAAGCTTGATGCTCGCGGCAATACGCCTCCCTTTCACCACCTTCGCCGCAGCCCGCAGATCTTCAATGCGCGCATTTGTGCAGGAACCGATGAATATCTTATCCGGACGAATTTCGCTGATCGGGGTGTTGGGAGCAAGTCCCATATACTTCAGCGCATGCTCCATATCGTGGCGCTTCACGCTATCGGTAATTCGCGAAGGATCAGGCACCTTTCCGTCGATAGCCGCCACCATTTCGGGAGACGTTCCCCAGGTTATCTGCGGCTTGATCTGTGCCGCATCCAGCGATATCGTCTTGTCGAAGCTTGCACCCTCGTCGCTTTTCAGCGTGCGCCAGTACACCACGGCTCTGTCCCACAAATCACCTTTTGGTGCAAAAGGCCGCCCCCTGAGATAGTCGATAGTAGTATCGTCCACCCCTACCATGCCTGCGCGCGCGCCCGCCTCGATAGCCATGTTGCAAAGCGTCATCCGTGCCTCCATGGAGAGTTCGCGTATGGCGCTGCCGGCGAATTCAATGGCATAGCCCGTGCCGCCCGCCGTACCGATCTCACCAATCAGGGCAAGCGCGATATCCTTGGCGGTGATGCCATGACCAAGGTCGCCCTCGATTGCAACCCGCATCGTTTTTGCTTTTTTCAAAAGCAAACACTGTGTCGCGAGCACGTGCTCCACCTCCGAAGTGCCGATACCAAAGGCAAGACAGGCAAATGCACCGTGCGTACTGGTATGCGAATCACCGCATACCACCGTCATGCCGGGCAACGTAGCGCCCTGCTCCGGGCCTATTACGTGAACAATACCCTGGCGCAGGTCATTCATCCTGAATTCAGTGATGCCCAGTTCCTCGCAATTCTGGTCAAGGGTCTCTACCTGGAGACGCGAGATCGGGTCGCTGATGCCGTGGTCACGCCGGGTGGTGGGCACGTTATGATCGGCTACAGCCAGTATCGAATCCAGCCGCCACGGCTTGCGTCCAGCCAGCTTCAATCCTTCGAATGCCTGCGGGCTGGTGACCTCGTGCACAAGGTGACGGTCGATATAGAGCAAGGTCATGCCATCCGGCTTATCGGATTCCTCATGTACCACATGGCTTTGCCAGAGTTTGTCGTATAGCGTTTGCATTTCTCAGAATTCGGATTTAGGTTTAATCGAACCTCGATTCCGGTGGAATCTGAAATTATCCCATAATGGGACAGCAAGAAACAGTGACATGAGCGTTGCACCTCGTTTTCCGTTACCGCTCAACGTCCATCTTCCACACTACCAATGTCAACCCAAGCAGAACAGCGGCTGCGCTCACGGTAAATGTAAGGCCCGGCCCGAGCGATTCCCAGGCATAGCCGCTGAATATCCCGCCAATCGTGCCACCGATGCCGAATGTAAGGCTGGTGTAGAGCGCTTGCCCCTTGCCTTGATGGCGCCCGCGAAAGAGTCGATGCACGAACATCATGGCCGTAGCGTGATGAGCACCGTAGGTCGCAGCGTGAAGTATTTGCGCCAATAATATGATGGCCGGCCAGTCCACTCCCCAGCCGATCATCAAGAAACGCACTATCGCGCAGCTCAGGCTGAAAACCATGATCTGCTTGAGGCTAAAACGGTGCATCAACTGGGGCATCAGGAAAAAAATACCTATTTCACAAATTACGCCGATAGCCCACAGCCAACCGACCATGCTCTTGCTATAACCGTTTTCCACCAGATAAATGGAATAGAAAGTGTAATAGGGGCCATGCGCAAGCGCCATCAACAAACAGGCGGCGAAAAACGCCAGCACTTCCGGACGTTTGAATATTTGCCGAATGGAGTGACTATCGGCAGCATGGGCCACTATCTCGCCCTCCGGGATCTGGCGCGAAAAGATGACAATGCCCAGCTTGAATCCGAGCACTGCCCACAATAGTGCAGCAATATTCGTTAAATCAAGCAGATAGCCGACACTTGTCACCGCGAAAATAAATCCTACTGAACCCCAGACTCGAATACGCCCATACTTTGCGGTGCTCTCACCAAGATAGGAAAGCGTGGTTGCTTCGATCAAGGGCAAAGAGGCACTCCAGAAAAAACTTAGCAGCGCCATGGTCACGAATAGCCATGTAAACGACTCGCCGAAAAAAACCGCGCAATAACTTATCAAGCCTGTAATTGCCGCCGATCGTACGATCAGCAACCGCTTGCCGGTATGATCGGCAAGCCAGCCCCAGGCAGCCGGCGCAAAAATACGCGTCACATGCAGGAGGGACATGAGTATGCCAATCTGAAAGGCGCTGAACGAAAGGGATTTCAGGTAGAGGCTCCAGTAAGGAGCAAAAGCACCGATGAAAGCGAAATGGAAGAAATAAAAGCCGGAAAGGCGCCAGTAAGGGATTGGTTGCATCTGGCAGAGTTTAACAGCCTACGCATGAATCGATGTGCAGTCACCCTTCACTGCGGAGCAGCTAACGGCTCAGATCGTCAGCGATATTTCTATCCGCTATCAACACCGCGACGATTCCATTTCGCCTATCGTTCTGGATCAAGGCGTCATTTACCTTATTGACGACAGGTTTACACGACCCGAAGTTCTTCGTTTATTACCGGATTGGTGGAAAGTCGAGCGATATAAAACAAAGAGGCAAGATAAACTTGCCTCTTTGACTCCAACTCAAGAAATCAAGCCGTTGCGCGATTCAGCGCCTTCGTCTTTGCCTATTATTTATGCGTATGGTCACCATGGTCTCGTTTTTACATGATCAGTGCCGATCCGCGCCACAGGTATTATTCTTTCGTTGTTTTTTGAGCCGGCGTCGTGTAGTCCTTGGTGGACTTTGTGTCCGCGTAGCTTGTGTCAGTGTATGTCTTTGTTCCATAGTAGGCGTTAATGGTATTCTGCCAGCTCGGATCCGCCATATCGGGCCAGTTGTCCTTATCGAATCCCGGAGCGGAGTCGAGGCGTTTCTTATCCACATCGAGTATGAAACGCTTGTTCTCCGTATCCAGCTTCAATGCACTCCAGGGCACAGCAAAAAGCTTGTCGCCCATACCCATGAATCCGCCAAAAGACAATACCGCGTAAGCGATTTTGCCATTGTTCATATCCAGCATAATTTCCTTGATGTCGCCCAGATCCTCGTCTTTCCGATTGTAGACGTCCTCTCCAATGAGCGTATCGGCACCCATCAACCGAGGTCCGGGACCCTCGTTTTCGCCATCGCTTTTGTACATACCGTAAGTATCACGATCTTCATAACTCATGGTTATCTCCTGTAAAAGTAGTTTAATTTCAGGCTTTCGGTTTCGTTTTGCTTTTTAACGAGAACTTCCCTGATTTCATTCCTGACCGCTTCGATTAGCTTCAAAAGCGATTCAGACGGGTACAGAATGCGTGAACTCCTAAAACGGGTCAGTGCGGTAACGTACAAAGATAGCCGTTGTCTGACACACCCATAAATATTCACCAACGGCAATCAGTACTGTCCGCCAGCAACCGCGCCCCTATGTCTGGCAGCGCACAGAATGCATATCGGTGTTTATAGAAAATGCACAGCAGAGTTAACGAGAATCGATGAGAATTCGCATGCGTAACACATTTGCATAAAGAGGTTCACGAGTTCACGAACACCATTCTTCATAAACAATTTTAAGAGAATAGCATCGCTTTTTTGTTTAACCAGTTTTCAATTCGCGTCGATAACGACTTCAAAAAGACGAGATACCCCATGCCCGAAACTTTCAGCCAACACATCGGATCTTCGCTACCGCTCACGCGGCCAGGGCGGTATGACGAGGTGCGCAATCAGACCCTGAGGCTTGCCGAAATGCCTACTATAGGTGACCAGACTATCCAGTCCATGCCTGACTCTGGAGCATTTGTTTTAACGCCGTCCATGCGTTCAGCTCACACTGCTCCAGACGCGTCGGCATTTCTCCACACACCCGGTTTACCGATGATGGGGCGAGCACATGATTGCGCCTGAGCGTTTGAATCGAATCTCGACCCCCACGCTCATGCCGGGTTCGGCGCCGGTAATAGCAGGAGACGTACTCCTGGGCCTCACACGCATGCCTAAGAGCCTGCCCCCGAAGCTGCTCTACGATGCCCAGGGTTCGGCTCTATTTGAAAAAATTACCTGCTTGCCCGAGTATTACCCGACGCGAACGGAAGCCGCCATACTGATGACCCATGCCGACGAAATATGCGGCCGGCTCGGCCAGGACGTGTCCGTCAGTGAACTCGGCGCAGGGACGGCGACCAAGACGCGCATTTTGTTGCGTTCATTGTTGCGACGGCAATGCAGCGTGAATTACTTTCCGCTGGATGTATCCGACGCGGCCCTGCAGTTGGCTAAAGATGAAGTGGAAAGAGAAATGGGCGCAGTGAACGTGCATCCACAAATTGGAGATTTCGAAGACCTCGGGTTTCTGAAACAACAGCCCTCGCCGCGTCTGGTCTTGTATATCGGCTCGAGTATCGGCAATCTGGAACATGGCGAAGCCATTGCGCTGCTCCGAAATGTAGCACAGCACCTATCGAGCGGAGATCAGCTACTGCTTGGGGTAGATCTCGTCAAGGACGCGAATGTCATGCATGCGGCGTATAATGACAGCGCTGGAATAACCGCTTCGTTCAACAAGAATCTTCTCGTGAGAATCAACCGCGAACTTGGCGGCCAATTCGAACCGGATTCTTTTAGCCATGTATCTTTTTGGAACCGCAAAGCCTCCCGCATCGAATTGCATCTGGAAAGCACACGTCCCCAATCCGTCAGAGTCGACGCGCTGGATACCACGTTGCAGTTCTATCAAGGTGAGCGCATTCATACGGAAAATAGCTATAAGTATACAATTGAGCGCCTGAAAGACCTGCTCCAGTGCGGCGGCTTCGAGGTGGAACATACCTGGACCGATCCTCATTGCTGGTTCGCGGTAAGCCTGGGCGTGATAATATAAACGGCATTTTTTGGCTGTTTCCCGCGCTGTAATAAGCGCTCCGCAGTATAGCGATCAGAAAAATCAGCGTAATAAGCTAGCGATGAACTTCATGATGACACCCAGCAAAAGCCGGGCAGCAAAATAGTGCGCCAATCAAGGCCGGCATTAACCATGACCATGAGGGAAATTGATGCTTGAGTGGGTAACGAGTCCCGAGTCGTGGGTAGCATTGTTGACGTTAACTGCGCTGGAAATTGTTTTAGGCATAGACAACATTATTTTCATTTCGATTCTTGTCGGTCGTCTTCCTGAAGCTCAGCGTAATTTCGCAAGAAGAATGGGGCTGGGCTTGGCAATGCTTACCCGTCTTGGCTTACTGTTCTCCATTACATGGGTAATGGGTTTGACTGAACCGTGGTTTACCGTACTTGGCAATTCGGTTTCCGGCCGGGATATCGTGCTGATCGGGGGGGGGATGTTCCTGCTGTTCAAAGCGACGCATGAAATCCATAACAGTCTCGAGGGCGCAGGGGATAACGCCAAAAATATCGCCGTTACCAGCATGGGCATGGTGCTGATACAGATTGCCATCCTGGACATTGTATTTTCGCTGGACTCGGTCATTACCGCTGTCGGGCTGGTGGAACATATCACATTGATGGCCATTGCCATCATTCTGGCAGTGCTGGTAATGTTGATGGCGGCTAAGCCCATCGGTGATTTTGTCGAGGATCACCCGACCATCAAGATTCTTGCTCTTTCGTTCTTGATACTGGTAGGGATGACGCTCATCGTCGAAGGTTTCGATGTCCATATCCCGAAGGGTTATATTTATTTTGCGATGGCATTTTCGGTCGGTGTGGAATTTCTCAACCTTCGAATGCGTAAAAAAACTGCGGAGACGATAAAATTGCACAGGCAGATAGATAACATCGAGTGATTGCCGAATCTGGTATGTAAGTACCGCGTATCGTTTGATCTTTATATTTTCTGCGTTTCCGCTTACGCCATCCGTTGATGTGATAACTGACCTGGCCAAGTTATGTTGAATCCGGCTAATCATTCCCTTCAGCGCAATCCATTCAAGCTCGCAGCTTGAATGGATATTTAAACTCCTTCCGCTGATGCTCGATTGGCAGAACGGCCAACCGTTTTCTTCCCGCTTCGGCGACATCTATTTCTCAAGAGATTCCGGTGTGGCGGAAAAACGCCACGTTTTTCTGGAAGGCAACCGCCTGGCTGAGCGTTTTGCATCATTGCCAAGCGGGGATGGATTTGCCGTCGGCGAGACAGGGTTCGGCACGGGATTGAGTTTTTTATGTACGTGGCAGCTATTCGACGAAGTTATCCCATTCCCATCCAGACGCAGCCTGGATTTTTTCAGCGTCGAAAAATATCCGCTCTCTGAGCGGGAGCTGAACGACGCATTGGCACAATGGCCGGCGCTGCAAGGCTATGCCAACGAACTCATCAAGCGCTGGCGGCGCCGCGTACCTGGCTGGAATCGGTGGAGCTTCGGCGAAGGCCGAGTACGCCTCACGTTGGTAGTGGACGATGTCGCCAAGGCGCTGCCTGAAATCTGCGGCGGGATCGACGCATGGTTTCTGGATGGCTTTTCACCCGCCCGTAATCCCGAAATGTGGACTCAGCAGGTATTCCAGGGCATCGTGCAGGCCTCCCGGCCAGGTGCGACGTTTGCCACCTATACCTGCGCCGGCCACGTACGGCGCGGCTTGGAGCAAGCCGGGTTCCAGGTAAGCAAATCACCCGGCTTCGGCCTGAAACGTGAAATGCTGCAGGGCGGCCTTCCTGGGTCGCCCCCTGCTCGATCCATTCCGGCAACAGCCATCGTCATCGGCGGGGGTGTGGCCGGTTGTGCCGCTGCTTCAGCGCTGGCGATGCGCGGCGTCTCCGTTAAGCTGATCGAGCGATCGCCTGCGCTGGCCGCAGGGGCATCGGGCAACCCCAGCGGCATACTGCACACCCGTCTGGCCGCCGGTATGAACTCGCTGCAACGCTTCGTTCTGGCCTCCTATGGGCATGCTCTCGCCCTGCTCGATGAAAAGCTGCCCATAGATGGCATCGTCCGGGCTGAATGTGGAGAACTGCAACTGGCATTTTCAGCGGAAGAAGCCAAACGTATCGACAAACTAGCGGCACTCGATTGGCCGCCACATGTATTGCGGCGCGTAGATGCGGCTGAAGCGTCGCTGCTGGCGGGCATCGAGCTGGCATGTGGAGGGCTGTGGTTCCCCGCCGGAGGCTGGGTGGTTCCACCGCGGATGTGCGCGGCATTGGCGTCGAACCCAGCCATCGCTCACTTCACCGCCCATCGTGTCGAATCATTGACAGCGGTGGATGCCGGCTGGCGTGTGGAGGGGAAGAACCAGCGTGAACAGGCTTGGTGCCATGAGGCTCAGCTAGTGGTCGTTTGCACTGGATATGAGGTGAAATCGTTTGCTCCGTTGGCAAGCCTGCCGCTGACGCCGGTACGGGGGCAAATCACCGCATTACCCGCGACATCGCATAGCCGTAATCTGCGAACCATCGTTTGTACCGGCGGCTATCTGCTCCCCTCAATTGCAGGCGTACATATGATGGGTGCGACGCACAGCTTCAATGATGAAACAATTGATTTGCGCATAGCCGACCATGCCAAAAATTTATCCCGATTGACAGAAATATCCGCAGTATTAGCCAGATCGATGAATACGGATTCGTTGGACATTAGTCAGCTTGACGGCCGTGCATCGGTAAGAGCCTCTCTCCCCGGCGCAATGCCGCTGGTGGGAAAATTGTCGCCTGGGCTATATACCAGCCTGGGCCATGGCACTCGCGGCCTGATAAGCGCGGGACTTTCCGCCGAATTGATCGCATCGGCATCCTGTGAACAGTTGCTGCCCCTGCCATTGGCTGTGGTTAATGCGCTTGCTCCTGTCGCAAAGCGTGCAAGAGAGACTTCACGCCATATAGCCAGCCCAACGATCGGGATACGCTCATCGGGAACTTGAATAATCTGCCTTGGGTTTGCGACTGGCGGCTGGCGATAGCGGGAGGTGTACTTTGGTCCAATGGGCAACGCACTTTAAAACCCTTAAAATACGCATATCTCTCCCGGACATGCTATGGCATTTGGACAGTTCCGCCTGAACTTACACCAGGAACCAGGACCTGATCTCAGCCATTCCGCCGATCTGCGACGGGAGAGCAGTTCTAACCCCGCTTACAGAGGAGCCTTATGAAAGCCAAACCCAAGCGTGAATCGCCGCAAGCCGCACAAACCCTTCAGGCAGCACAACCGCTTATACCGATCAGTTACTGGACGAGTGCCGCCATTGGCATTACAGCCTATGTATTTGAAGAGTCCGAAGCCGCCATACACCAGTCCGGCCTGGTGCCTGAATGGGTGAGTTATCCGGCAGAACGCGCGGGCAACGGAATTGCTGTACCGGCACATCATCTTTTTCCCAATTACCTGAAGCTTCTGAGGCTGGAAAGCGGGCGATTACGCCTCATAATCGACGTCCGCGCCGTACTGAAAAAAGATATGAGCTTCCAGTGCTTTCTTGGAGGCTTGCTGGCAGATACCAATCTTACTTTAGTCAAGAAAGAATCTGCATGAGCCGGACACGACTATAAATCAAATACGCATTCGAGCTAATTCAACGCTTAAAAAAGGGGTCAGGCTTTTGCCTGACCCCTTTTGATTTGAAGACCCAGCAGATTCGAACCTGCTATCCACGATTTATAGCCGGCAAACGTCCGCTGCCTTGCTTTTCAATTAATTATCTATATCGACTCAACAATTACCAGCTAAAGCTGGTAATCGTTGAGTTGTTTATTCTTTCAATGTCATCCTGATTCTCGCCTGGGCGTCTGCCTTATTAAGGGCCGAAATCTGCCGCCCGAAAGCATCGCGGGTTTTTCTGTCGGCCTGGGCGCTCTTGATGCTGCGCTCGCAGCGCCATCGCTTGCCCGTCTTCGTAACGACCAATCGCATTTCGCTGCGGTCATGGGGAATGTGGCAGTGGTAGCAATAAATGGATGTAGGCATGGTTGAATATGAAGGTTATTGGAAGTGTCGCTCTGAGGAACGCCGCTAGCCCAAAAAAATCAGGGATTAGGCAACATGCCTAATCCCTTGTTATGGCTCTTGGGATTCAGACCACGAATACCTTGGTTCGCACCCAGCTCGGCTGCTATATAATAGCTATTATATATCAATAACTTATATAATAGCAAATGCACCATGGATTTCCGGATGATGATATGTAAGCTATTGATATATAAATATTTCCATGCGGTGAATAGTATAGCAAAAACCGTATTGCCGGAAAATTTTGAAAGACGTCTGCAGTAGCTAAAGCTGATCAAATAAATAAAAAAGTGACATAAAAACGCACCCCCACTACCTGTATGTTGGCCGATTTCATGGTTCGGGCAGCCACTAACACTTTAGAACCGTAAGCGACTGGCGACGTACAGATTATTGAACACGTGGACAGGATTGCTTGTACCCTGCATGGGCACATTCCGCACTACGCAAACGGGGCGGTGGTTCGGTCAGTTTATTGGCGAGACTACTCTCTTCCGGTTATTTTCTATGTACTATGTAATTTTTGATTTTAAAAGAATTACAAGGAAATACCTTTCTGCACAGACGCTTTACAGGCCGCCTCAGCCGCAAAACTCCGCCATTTCGATTCCGCATCGCAGCAAGGATGTAGCAGTCATCCCAAATCTAATTGGTTGTCTAGATAAGCTCTAGCTTGTTGTCGTGCGCGGGTTTAAGATGGTTCTCCCCGGAGTGCGAATGGAGCGATGGTTTAAAGCGCATCCACCAGTTTTTGGTTAGTCATCATGTACTGCTTCTTTGGCTATCGGCTTTCTCAACATGTAATCGATCAAATGGTTGTCGAGATGACAGACCACTAAAAAGAAACAGGTCGCACGGAATTTGGAGCGGGCAGCGGGGATTGTTTTCATCACATATCGTTCAGTACTTGGTTTATTGGATGGTTCTAAAAAATTCAGATCCTTATAGCATTTTAATAATGACATTCCAATCAGTGCCACTGCGACACTGACCTAATTAGGTCAGTGTTAACGCTATACCAGTAGAATAATATGACTCATGTTCTTTAATTGAAAATTCCCCGAAGGCGCGGGAGATGAATGCTTTTCAAACGTACAGCGCCAAGGGTATTTTTTGCTCTGGTTTCTGGTTCAGATGGAAGGCATGGAAAACAGGACTGAAAGAGCATAAACAAATGAAAGAAGCCAAAACAATTCAAAAATTAGCTTTCGGTTTCGAGAATATTAGCATTGGAATTCACGCTGTTTACTGTATCCAGGGAACATGCCAATGAGTCAATCTGATCTGCACTTTCGAGTGGATTCCCGCTTGGCCACGTTACTCAGCCAAGAGTATTCGTCATCCGAAAGAGCTCTGAAAGAACTGATCGACAATGCTTGGGATGCCGATGCCGAGCAAGTCTCGGTGACATTACCAAAGCCATTGAGCGATGCGCCCATCATCATCTCGGATGATGGTTGCGGCATGACCGAAGAAGAATTGCGTCGCCACTATCTTTTCATCGCGAGGGATCCTCGTTCACGTCGTGGCGACCGAACCGTTGGCAAGAAACGTTTGATCAAGGGGCGCAAGGGTATCGGGAAGTTCGCGGGCTTGATGGCGTCATCAGTGATGACGTTGGAAACGCGAGCACGAGGTCGCCTTTGTAGCTTTACCTTGCGTCTGGAGGATCTTACACAGGCTGATGATATCGAACATTTGAACATCGCCTTTCGGAGCGAATCGTGTTACGAACAATTACATGACACCACCATCACACTGACGCACCTCCATCAGGGGATGGCATTTCCTGATGCCAACAAACTGCGTCAGGTATTACTCCAGGACTATGGTCGCCAAAACGACTTCCAGATTACCGTGGACGGCAAGCGCCTTGATGTGGACGATGTATCGGGTAGTTTTTCGAAGTTGAACAGGAGTTGCCAAAGGTAGGGAAAGTTAAGTTGCGATTTGCCATCAGTGACGGGAATGCCGGCTTGCGGCAGCCCGGGATCATCCTGCGTGTGGATGGCAAGTCCGTTGGCAAGCCAGGTTTCTTTGGTCTTGATAAGCGTGACGACTTTCCACCGAGGTTGTTGCGCAAACTCTACGGAGAGGTGAATGCCGATGGCCTGCGCGACCACATTACTGCTGGATGGGATGCACCGGTTGAGAACAGCGAACTTTTAATGGCAGTAGAGGCGTATGTACAACCCATTCTCCAGCAAGCTTTCGAACAGCAATACCGGCGCGACATGCAGTTGGCCCAGGCGCGGCTACAGAAGGCGATTCAGACTCGCTTGGCGGAATTACCGGAACACAAAAGACAATTTGCCGATCGTGCAATCAGAAAGGTACTCGACAAATACTACGGGGAACCAGACAGCAAGGTTGAGCCTATCGTCTTTGTATTGCTGGAAGCACTGGAGCGTTCCGACTATCGCCTACTGCTGGAGCACATTGCAGATTCGCGGCCACGCGATGTCGCGGCAATTGCGGAAGGGTTGAATGACTTTGGGCTCGCCGAAATGGCGTATCTGGTCGAACAGGCTAGCGCACGCTCGATGTTCTTGGATCAGCTTGAGCAACTGGCTTTGAATACTGCGACTTCCGAAGCAATCATGCACAAAGCATTGGAACGCAACTTATGGGTATTCGGTCCGGAATTTTCGCTTTTTAGCACCAACATCACTTTGAAACGCCAGATAGAGGAATACCTTCAAAAAAAATATGTAGGCAATAAAGCTGATCAGCGGCCCGATTTGCTACTTAATCAGAATCTGAATGGCGAGTATTTACTGATTGAGTTCAAACGACCAAGCCATTCTCTGAATCATGACGACTATATTCAAGCCATTGCCTATCGGCATGATCTTGGAAAACATATTAGCGCGACGATACGAGTACTTTTGATCGGGGGCCGTCGTTCGCCAGACTTTCCGCAGATCAACCGTGAACCCGACGTCAATGTTGCGGTGTTTGACCAACTAATTGCAACTGCTCGAAACCAGTTGCAATGGCTGTTGCGCGATAAGACTGGAATTGCACCGACGTAGTCGCTCCTGAAATACCTTCCGGACCCGCATAGATGTTGATGTTTTGGTATTCAAAAGGCGGGGGATTTGTCGGAATCAAGGCTGCCATCCACTGATTTCTGGTGAATTCTGATGAAACCGAAGAAGCAAGAACGCAGCGGTTGTGATGATCTTTTCCAAGATGCGGCTGGAGCAGATAAAGGGGTTTGATCATAATGATCAAATAAATTATAATGATCGAAATTAGGAGGAGAATTGCAGTGGACACAATTGCGGCTGCCGATGCAAAAACCAATTTCGGTGCTCTGCTCGATAAGGCGCAACGCGAACCCGTGACGATTTCCAAGAACGGTCGCGCCGTTGCTGTCGTCATGTCGGCCACAGCCTTCGAGGACCATCAGCGGCTTAGGCTCGAATTCTTGCGCCAGGAAGTGCGCAAAGGCCTTGATGAGGCGGAACGAGGAAGCGTCATATCAGGCGAGCAGGCCTTTGCGGAACTCGATAGAGAGCTTGTGGATTAATGCCCCGCTTTGAGTTCACCGCAAAAGCTGTTGAAGATTTAAGAGAGATTGGCCGCTATACGAAACAGGCCTGGGGTATTGCTCAGGCACGCCGTTACCGGGAAGAACTCGAACTTGCTCTGAGAAAACTGAGCCTGTCTCCACGCGTCGGGCTTGAACGGGACGAGATAGCGCCGGAAGTGCGCTCCTTTACCGTCGCTTCCCATATTGCTTTCTACCTTCCTCGGAAAGATGGGATTACTGTTCTGCGGTTATTGCACCCGAACATGGATGTCGAACGCGCTTTTGATCTCCGCACTGAAAAATCACAGGAGCGCGCGTGATAATTTCCAGTATGTGTCTTGAGGACCTGCCAGGAAGGCGTCGATGATATCAAGCACACTTTCGAACACCAGAGCGAGAGCAAAAGCCCCGACGAGCTTGTTCCCCTCACACAACATTGCCCGGGTATGCGCCCCTGCACGAAGGGCAATTCAGTCAGGTCGAAGGCCGACTTGAAAGCATCAAACCCGCCGAAGCGGGTCTGTATGCGGCTATCCTGCAAAGTGCAGGGTTATATCTTGAGTTGCAACAATCCATGCACCGCGAACCGGTGCCGGGAGCTCAACGACAGCGGGGATACACCGACTAAACGTCGTGCTTCGTGTTTCTACGTCGTACTATAGCACCCATCAACCCAAGCCCTGCAAGCAGCATGGCGTAGGTTTCCGGTTCAGGAACCGGGCTAACCGTCGGTGTCTGGGTAATGGTAAAGGTGTAAGTGTTGCCAGTACCCGGGTCGAACGGTTTCAGGCTGAAACTCGCATTCGCGGTCTCTCCTACCGCCAGGGTTCCGGTAAAGTTAAGGTCGCGTGGCCCACTCGAATTGAAGGGAGAGGATTGATTCACGGAAGGCGAGTCGAGCGTGAAACCACCCAGGGTTGATGAGTTGAAGCTGGTGAAAATCACGCCGTTGCCTGGGATATTCGTGGGTTGCGCAATGCTGAGGTGGAAGTCGCTAAAAGCAGTTGACGTATTATTGGTGATCGACTCGATAATGTTATAAGAACCGCCATTGCCAACAGAGTGAGCAACGGTAAAAGTCAACGTAATCGGGTTGACGCTGCCAAATACTTTGGAAAGATCAAGGCCTTTGTCATCGGTGGAACTGGCAAGGAAGGAAAAGGAGCCCAAACCGGATCCGCTCGCGGTGATGTCAGTTATGACAGCAGATGCAGAGGCAGTGGAAATTGATCCACCAAAGATCAGGGCAGCGATAACTGATTTTGTTCGTATGTTCATTTGCTTCTCCATGAAGAATTAAGACAATCACCCTCCCGGGCGAACCCAGGGTACGTTCCTGACTCCCTCGGATCAGTTGCAGTAATTCTGCGCTTTAATCAAAGAATTAAAATAGCCCAACTGGTTCTAGCATATAGCTCTGTTGAGCTACGCCGAGCGTTCTGCCATCGATATTCTTTATGGGAATAAAGTTGCACGCAGCTCTGCTGGAGAACTACTGGGCGCGGTAGTGGAGATAAAGAGCTAATAGCATTGGGCTTCTGGATATTGCCGTGAAGATTTGCCACGAACGGGATGGCAAGGATGAAAAAAACAGGCTGACGAACTGGATCTGGATTATTGACACACCTGCTGACGGAAGAAGAATGGTGCAGGGCGGAAACGCAATTGGGAGTATTTGCTCGAAGCGGCGCTGCGTGAGGGAGAGCCTATTGAGGCAGATGAATAGCTTTGGAAAGATGGGATGCTGAAGCTATGGCAAGGATCGAAGCGCGAAAAAGAATCTCGACCTGAGCTCGAATCAGGGACCTGGATTTAACAGTCCTTAAACTATAAGTCGATGCTAATCCAGCAATTTCTTGGCTTACCCATAAGTTTATCCATGAAAATACAAAGAAAAAATGGATTAGAGCGGTGTGGCTCTAATCCATTGATTTTATGGCGCGCCCGGCAGGATTCGAACCCACGACCCCTTGGTTCGTAGCCAAGTACTCTATCCAACTGAGCTACGGGCGCTGAAGCTGATCATTTGCGCGGAAGATTGGCGATTCGCGTCGCCATATTTCCATTTCCGTGCGTGAACTGATTTATTATACCAGAGCGATATACCCTCAGGTCAAAGCTATTTTTTACTGACCCCGAGTTTGATGGGTCGCAAACCCATTCGGAGTTGGCGCCTGAAACGCTCGGGGCTTATATAGGCTAAATACAGCAGCAATCAAGCGATAGCCGATAACAAATACGCCAGCCAATATCTTCTTTAACGGTATGTTTTGCCTGATCACGCTCATGCTAAAGTATCGGAACGAACGCTGCCTGACCCCAAGGTTTTTGAACCGCTACGAATAAAAGGATATCTTTATGCAATTCATCATCTCTGGAAGTCACGGAACCGACGATCCGACCATGGCAACCCTGCCTTTCATGGCTGCAAAAGCCGCACGGGAGCAAGGACATGACGTAATTCTATTTCTGTGGAATGAGGCCGTGACGCTTGCGCGCCCTGGGATCGGCGATCACATAACGGGTGTAAATTTGCCGCCGCTAAAAGATACTTTAGTGGCTATACAAACGGCAGGCGTCCCCATCTGGGTGTGCGGTGCTTGCGCTGTTGCGCGAAAGATTGGCGAACCCGATCTTGTAACCGGCGCGCTGATCAAAAACATGGGAGACTATATCAAGGCCGTGGCCGAGCGTGATAAGTGTGTCGCTTTCTGATGTTCTTTCTGATGTTGTAAGCCGGACGACAACGCAACTCATCCTGATGGACCTAAAATTCGGGAATGAGCACCGCCGCACCGGTTAGCTTTCCTTCACGCAGCCTCGTTAATGCTGTATTCGCCTGGCTGAGCGGCAACGATTCCGTGGTTACCCTGATTGGCACTTCTGGCGCCAGCGCCAGAAATTCTTCGGCATCCCTGCGGGTAAGATTGGCGACCGAGACCAGACGCTTTTCACGCCATAGAATATCGTAGGGAAAACTGGGGATGTCGCTCATATGGATACCCCCACAAACGACAATCCCACCCGGACGAACCGCTCGCAACGCGGCAGGCACCAGCGCGCCTACCGGTGCAAAAATGATAGCCGCATCGAGCGCTTCGGGTGGCACCATGTCCGAGTTGCCTGCCCACTCAGCACCCATCCTCCCGGCGAAATCCTGCGCCACAATATCCCCAGGACGCGTGAATGCAAACAATTTCCGCCGCTGATGAATCAGAATCTGGGCCACGATATGGGCGGCGGCGCCAAATCCATAAATTCCGACCCGTTCCGCATCTTCCGTCATCCTGAGCGCACGGTAGCCGATTAGTCCGGCACACATCAGGGGCGCCGCTTCGACATCGCTATAAACGCTAGGTATGCGAAAACAATAACGCGCGTCGGCGACAGTGTACTCGGCATACCCGCCATCGATCTGATAACCCGTGAATTTGGCGGTAATACATAAATTCTCCTGCCCACTGCGACAGTACCGACAATGGCCGCAGGTCCATCCCAGCCAAGGGATGCCGATCCGTTCGCCGATAGAAAAATTATGAACATTTGCGCCACAAGCCACCACTCGACCGATAATTTCATGCCCCGGAATAATAGGTAATTTTGGATCGGGCAATTCGCCGTCAACCACATGCAAATCAGTGCGGCAAACAGCACAGGCTGCAATCTTGACAAGCAGCTCATCAGGACCTGGTTGTGGGCGAGGCAAGCAGCGCATCTGAACCGCTTGGCCCGGCCCCTCCAGAACCATTGCATGCATGGAATCGTTTAGCGTAGACATGTCAATATCAACTATCAATGCCAAATATCGATGATGAGCTTCTGTCGAGCCCGGCCATTACTGATCCAACCAAGCCTCTTTGGTCGGCGGTACAAGCACGCGACCAGTAGGCCGAACGTCAAATTACTGGTAACAATCAAGCTGCCCTTCTCGTAGCGGGCTGCGATCACCTGGAAGAACAGATTGGCTTGTTCACGGTTCATGGGCAGATAGCCGATCTCGTCGATGATGAGCAGGCGATAACTGTTGATGGCCCGGTGCATGACGCCCTTGAGTTGATTTAAGTTTGGTAAAGTGCCTGTGAAGACCAACCCCGAGGAAGCGCACGGCGCGAGCGCCGTGGCTGATTTGAATACCGCTCATGGGCTATTTGTAGCTCCAAAAATCGATTGTTTTCGTTCCATAGTTCGCTGGTGAACAGCCTGACCTGCAACACGCGGGTTTACTCCTGGCAAACTCACTTTGCACTTTATGCCAGCGGGTAGCTTGGAATCTCCATTGGGAATTTCCATTCGCACTCCAAATGTGCCGCTAGCTGTATCTATGACTTTATCTACGATTTTCACTTTAGCTTTGTATGAACTTCCCATAGATGGTGCTTCTGGAAACACCTCTAGTAATTGTCCTGGTTTTATCTTTCCATAGGCTTCGAGTGGCAAAAGCGCTTCTACATGCAAAACAGTAATATCCGCCACTCGTAATATGACTTTTCGGTTTTCACTCCTCGCATCCGTCAACTCTCCGGGGTGCATCATGCGATCGACTACTACTCCATTGAATGGGCTCTTTACAGTCCGTAGCCGTAGCTGTTCGCTGGCGCGTCGATATTCCAGCTCCGCTACCCGTTTATTATCGAGCGCCTCACGCAGTTCTGCCTCAGCTAGCCGCTTCTCCGTCGCTGCTTCATCACGATCCTGTACCGATACAAATTTTTGTGCAAGTAATTGTTCGCGACGACTATGTTTTAGTGATGCATACTCGGACCGGCTTTCACTAGCCTGAATTGCGCCCTCCATAGTTGAACGGTATTTCGCAAGCTCCATTGTGGCTTTTTCCAAGCCGGAATCCAGGGTTACAAGTACTTGGCCAGTGCTGACACTCTCACCACGGTCCACCCAAATTTTCTCGATAATTCCAGTCATGCTCGGCCTGATATCGACCATTTGGCGGGCCTCGATCAAGCAATCGAATTCGGCCGCTCCGGCAGAAGTCATTCCGCAGTATCCGCAGACAAACAAAACTTGTTTGATAAAGCGCTTGGGATTCCAGCGCTTTATTCCTATTGTTAGCTTTTGACTATTTGCGAGCATATGTATATAGCCGTTGTATATAGCCGTTACTCTCCACGCCCTGCAAAAGCAAGCATCCTCGACAGCTTCTGGTCTTCGATCACTGTCTGACGACGGATCTGGGAATAGTGCCGTTCTGATGAGTGTTGCACCAACTTTCGCAGTAGGTTTGCTTTCGTGCCAGTAACCACATTACTAAAACTTGATTTGCTCATAATCATACGAACCATGTTCCCGGAAAACATGGTAAATAATTCATCTTCCAGAGAAACAATGGACTCGTAGCTTCCCTGGTCCCCTTGGCGCCCGGCGCGCCCATAAAGTTGTCGATCAATACGTGGCGATTCGTGAAATTCCGACAAAATTACGTGCAGTCCACCCTTATCCGATATGCCGGCTTCCAGCTTAATATCAGTACCACGTCCTGCCATATTCGTAGCGACTGTTACACGGCCAAGGTATCCGGCATGCTCAACGACAATTGCCTCGTCCTCATCCTGACGAGCATTAATCACACTATGCTCAATTTTCTGTTCCTTGAGCAGGGCGCTCAAATGCTCTGAAGCGGCTACCGAACGAGTTCCAATCAGGACTGGACGACCTTCATCGTGAACGCGCCGTATGCTTTTCATGACAGCGTCCCAGCGCGTCGTGCCGCTGAGAAATATCTTTATCCCCAGATTCCTGCGCTGTACCGTGCGATTTGTGGGGATCCGCAGTACGTCCAGTCCGAATATGGCACTTAACTCGCCAGCCACCTCAGTTGCCGTACCGGTCATGCCGCCAAGCCGCAGGTACCGTCTAAAAAACCGTTGATAGGTGATACGTGAAATCGTTTCACGCCGATCGGTAAGGGCGCATCCTTCCTTCACCTCGATCATTTGGTGCAATCCACTTTCCCAGGTTCGATCCGCCATGACTCTCCCGGTATACTCATCCACTATCTGTACCTTGTTATCCATCAGGATGTAGTGTTTGTCGCGCTCATACAGCAGTTGGGCTGCCAAGGCCTGCTCGATCAACTCATGCCGTGCGCGCGCTACCTGCCAGACTCCCGGAAGATTGCCACATAGAACCGTGACCTGATCACGGCCGGTACGAGTCAGTTGGATAGATTTATCAGAAGCAAAAACCTGAAAATGCAGTTCATCTTGTAGTTGCCGGGAAAAATCCAATGCTCTCTGATAATCATCGGCACCCTGCTTGCCAGATACGCTGCTGGAAATGATGAGCGGTGTTCGAGCCTCGTCGATGAGTACACTATCTGCTTCATCGACAATCGCAAAAAATAACCCGCGCAAGAAAGTTCCTGAGCCCGCTTCCTGTCCGAACAGGCGAGCCGTCGCCCGGCGTGCACCGGAGGCATCGTCGGCGGAGGAAATCCGGTCGCGCAAATAATCAAATACCAGATCCTTATTGACGCAATATGTAACATCACAACGGTAAGCATCGCGGCGAGTCTCCATGTCCTGGTCGGGGACGACCATTCCGACGCTCAGGCCAAAGAATTCATATACAGGCTGCATAAGCTTGGCGTCACGCTGGACAAGATATTCATTTACCGTAATCACATGGACCGGCAAACCTGCCAGCGCAACCGCTACCGCAGGCAGCACAGCGGTAAGCGATTTGCCTTCACCGGTTTGCATTTCCGCCAGTTTGCCGGCTAACATCACACGCCCGCCGATCAATTGTACCGGAAAGTGCCGCAGTCCCAATTTACGCCCGCAAACTTCCCTTACCAATGAAAAAACTTCAACCGCCATAGCGTCGGTCAACCCCTGGCGGGCAATGTTCACCCGGAGATCGTTTACACACGCATTCAGCTGCACTTCACTCAAATCTGAAAATACATTACCCCGTCGCATAACCTCATCAGCAAAACTTCTCAAGCGTTTAAGTCGAAGACGGGATGTCAATAGTCGCGTTTCGCCAATCGCCGAACCTAAAAACCGATCCAGAGCATTATCAAATGTATCCGGCCGCTCCGGATAAGGGCCCGGAGCGAGATTGATTATCTTCCAGTCAGCAAATAAGGCTTTAGACATTAAAGTTGGATAACAAGAGCTGGCGCGCTGCCCGATACCACCGGAATGCAAAGGGCTCGGGGGCCAGATCAAAACGGACATGTGCACGCGCCCCTAGCGACACGTCTCCTACTGATGAAGGGAGCAGTAAATCGAATTGGAATACCCGCACGAGCGTTTGGGTTCCGTTCCGGTCACGCGGATCAGTGGCATGGATTCCACCATGCTCGAGCGCCAATGCTTTGCTGGGAAGCTGGTCGCGTCCGCCGGGCACTTCTCGCAGTACGTTCGCCGCGTAAGTATCGCTCAGGCGATCAATCAGCTTAAGCTGTACGCTTCTAAGCCCTCCGCGTACGACATCGATATCATCCTGGGTAAGCACCACCCGGACAGTTCGTATTGGTCCCTCCAATACGTACCCCATGAGCTCGCCTTGTTGCATGAATTTACCGGGTAAATCGATTGCGCGCGGAACCACCAGCCGCCCGGACGTCCGGGCTTCTACCGCCAAGCCCTCAATGCGATTTTCAACCCTCGCGAGGAACGCACGTTCCTTTTTTAGTTCGTCATGGGCAATTGCTGCCTGTAGACGATCATCAAGAAAAGCTGATGAGTACTCAACTTCCAATTGTTCCACTCGCGCCCGCTGGGATACCAGTTGCATAAAGAGATCGGGATCATCGGATTCGATGACGATATCTCCCTTATTGACCTGCGTGCCCGAGTTCACTACCAACCGGTGCACAAACCCCGCGGTGTGAGCCCGAATCTCGGCGTCTTCCGGCACCCAGATTACGCCTTCAGCCTGACGGTGAAACGGCATGGGTACTACCAGCGAGAATAGGACTATGAATGTGGTACACCCCACGGTGACATTCACCGCGCGGCGCCGCTGACGATGAAGTGCGGGGCTATAAAATACATGATGAATCCCCTTCACAACTGGAATGACCAGCATGCTGGCGAGACTCCATAGGGCAAGAATGACCCCGATGAAGAACAATTCACCAACGATAAATACGATAATTGCGAATGTTACAAATAACCGGTATATAAATGAGGCGACCGCGTAAAATGCAAGCCATAAACGTTCCCCCTTTGTCTCCGTGGCCTGCCGTGCATCCTGTTTCCCAAACGCATAACGCTGAACGAGATAACCGAGATATTGATTGGCGCGGCTGCCAAGGTTCGGAATCTCGATCAGGTCGCTAAGGATGTAATAACCGTCAAAACGTAATAAGGGATTGCCGTTAAAGACAATGGTGGATAGCCCGGCAACAAAAATCACGTTAAAAGCCAAAGCGTGGATTACCCCGTGTTCAACCACCAGCCACACATAAATGGCCAGCGCGGCCAGGAACAGCTCGACCATCATACCGGCGGCACCGACCATAGCGCGGTGCCGCTTACTGCGGAACGCCGTTGCGGCGGTTGCATCCACATAAGGAACCGGCATCAGTACGAGTAGCATGATCCCCATTTCATGTACTTCACCGCCACCCGCCTTGGTCGTATAGGCATGACCCAGTTCATGCAATAGTTTTACGATGGGAAAAGCCAGCCAAAGCGCCAGCAGGTTGCTGGATGACAGAACCCGATCACTCAGGTTCTGCGTCAAATCATTCCAGTGGGATGCCGCCATGATTAAAGCCGGTGTCACTACCACCAGCCAGAGGACGCCACCGCGCCAGGTGAAGAGCCATTTAAGATACGGATAAGTAAGATTGATGAAACGATCCGGATCCCATAGCGGGAAACGGATCGACATCGGGTTCAGGAAATTCTTCATCCACTTCGAGCGCCGTTGCTTGACTCGACGTTGCGATAGCTCCAGCAGATCTGGTGGCACATTGCTTTGTAGTATATCCGCCATGTGCAATTGGGTAAGCAGCTGAATCATGTCATCCTGGGACGGAGCCGCTTCATCCAGCTCCTTAGCGACCAGCACCCAGATTTCCTCAACGGTATGTTTTCCATCCATCAGGCTCATGGCGTAATACGCACCCGGTGAAAAGCGGTGCATGCGGCCTGTCGCCGAGTCCTGCAATACATACCAGGCTTGGCCCCTGAAGCGCTGGCGATGGACTTTGGCATGCGCGCGCAAGATCGGCTTCAGACCGGCTACGCGATACCAGGAACTGCTCAGAGAAGATCCAGCCACTGTGTGCTTCCTATGGATTCAATATCATGGCAACCAGTCCCAGATCAGCATGCGCAACCAATCGATAAATCGATGCGTCCATATCCAGATAAGCTTGCGTTCCCCGACATTGATTTTTCCCACGCCTTCCATCCCTGGGCGCAGTCGCGGTGGAGCATGTTTGAGTTTGGCCTCGACACGAAAATAGTTATGCCCTTCTTCCGCTTCAGCGACGGAAATATTGGTCACATCCAAAGGCATGGACTCGGCCGATATACCGGATAGAACAATCGTGCCCTTCTGCCCCGCAGCCACATCACGAATATCCCGCTCATCGACTCTCAGTATGACCCTGTAGGCATCGAGCGGTGCAACTTCGAATAGCAGCTTCCCTCGTTCCACCGGGCTGCCGAACATCTGACTAAGATCTCCAGTAACCACAATTCCGTCAAAAGGGGCGACGATGGCGGTACGCGCCAGCTTGTCTTCCACCAGGGTAAGCTGGGCCTCCGTTTGTGCGACTTGAGCCGCCAGAATGCGAACCTGCGGTCGATCGCGCTTGGCCAGGGCATCGCGATATTTACGATCATTCTGCTCAAACTCACTCGACCATTTTTGGCGCTCCACCACCAAATCACGATCATCCAGCTTGGCAAGCAATTGTCCCTGTTTCACGGTCTGACCGGCGCGTATATAGGCTTGAGCGATGTAGCCTTCAAATGGCGCAACGACCGAACGCTGAACTTCGCCTTCCAAAACTGCTTTGGCGGGAACCCGGTATTCAGCGTCAAATACTGAAATAAAGATCAGAAAAGCCAACAGGGAACCGGCAGCGTAGCGGAAACTCGGACGACGGGGGTCCGTCAGAGCCTGAGCGGCTGCGCGTAACTGCTGCGCGGAGCGACCCGCAATCCAATGGGTCGCATCCTCTTTCATTTCCAGGATGGGGCCGATCAACGACGCCGTGGCCTGGCACAACTCCACATCCGTGAGTGTAAAACGCGTTTCGGCCCGCTCGAACGTGATCACGCCCACACCGCGCCCCCCGGTGCGCAGCACTACGGACAGCACAGAACCTGCCTTGGCTATATCCTTATGTGCCACCGCAATGCCTTTAAGCAAGCCTTCGATCGGCGGATATGCAATGGTTTTACGCTGATCGAGCGCCTCATCCATGGCATTTTCAATCTCGGCCACAAACTGACTTTTTTTCTCGAACCAGGCGGAATTGGAAAGCGCCACCAGGTGAATCTGATTTTTTCTCTCGATGCCAATCGCGATTCGCCTGCATGCAAGACGTTTACACAATTCGCTTGCAATTGCGAGGGAAGCATCTTCGAGCTTTACATATTCTCCCGCCAACGCGGCGATATCCAGGGCTACCGCCGCACGCTCAAGTTGCCGGGTATCGTCAGCACTCTTCTGGCGCCAGAAATGAGATTCGAACCATCCCATTCCCCAGCTTAATTGCTGATTTATCTTTTGTAATGCGGCGGCGGGACGCTTGCTGACCTCCAGCGCCACTGCGCCGTGTAAACGTCCATCTACCTCGATGGGGTAGGTAATGAGGATCGTCTGATCGGTTTTTCCGGGCTGAGTGGCGCCTGCTCGTCCGATCAGGCACTTCTGTGCGGCATTGCCAAGATGGGTCACATCCCGTGTCCCATGGGGCCATATGCCTGCCGGAACAAAAGTATTCGCTGATTCTTCTATTACAAGCAAACCCGACTCAACCCCATCCAGCATTCCGCACAGACGGCCAAGCCATGCCTGTGAAGGGCCCTGTCCTGGTTGGCGTACGCCAGAAATGCCACGTAGCGTCATCTCATCCGGTTGAGGCAACTCAGCAGAAACCGGCGCAGTCGAAGTGTTCGCGTTTGGCTCGGGTTGCGTCAATTAACTATTCCGCTTGATGCCACCATTGATCTTATTTCACACCACAATGGTGTACACCAATCTTGCATAGAGAAAGCCAATTTCTCCAGTCTCGGATACCCTCAAAACCTGTCTTCAAATTCCCACGATCCTGTACACCACGCCATTGGTTGAGGCGACACGCAGGGAGCCGTCGGGGGCGAAGGCTAGCCCGGAGATCTCGCTGTTATTGACGCCCTGGGAGGCCAGATCGAGCCGGCGCACCTCGGTGCCGGTGCGGGTGAGTTCCACCAGTGTTGCGCTCCCGGAATAGCTCCCCAGCCACAGGTTGCCGGTGACCGGATCGATCGCCAGGCCGGCCCAGTTGGAGATGTTGAACGGCACTGCGAAGCTCGCGATCTCCGCACCGGTGGCCGGGTTGATCTCGGCGATGCGGTTGCCCGCGCTGCGGCCATCTGTCACGAACAGGTGGCCGCTCGCGGCGTCAAACACCCCGGCGGTGAGATCGTAGTTCTGCGCCAGCGCGAGGCTCGCGATCACTGCGCCATTTGCCGGATTGACGGCGATCACCCGGTCGGGATTGGGATAGCCGTTGAACAGCACCAGCGTGCCCGCGGGCACGCTGGTGCCGTTGAGGCTCATCGCCTGGCCCAGCACCTGCAGGCCCGCCACATTAAATACATAAGGCGTGCCGAAGTCATTGTTCAGGGTAATGGTCTGCAGGATGGCGCCACTGGCCGCATCGATGCGCAGGATGTGGCCGGGATTATTGTTGTCGCTCACCCAGAGCGCGCCGCTGGAGGGGTCCACCGCCACATCGCCCAGCGCGCCTACCGCCGCTGTGTCGCCCGGGCGCAGCAGGTTGAGATCCAGCGCCGCCGAGGTGCCGCCCGCGGTGGTGACGGTGACGCCGCCCAGGCCGTGGCGCGGCAGAGTGTTCGTATCCAGATAGGCGCGCCCGTTCTGCGCGCTGAAGTCATTGTTGTAATACACATCTGCCGAGCCATTGATCTGGCTGTCGGCTACCGTTGCCCCGATAAAGTTGTAGCTGCTCGCCCCTTCCACGAAGCCCGAGCCGTACAGGGACAGCGCGGCGTTCTGCACATCGAAGCCGGTGAGCCTGGGCACGATCTGCAATAGCGGCTGGCTGGCCGAGCCGAATACCTGCAGGCTAGCTACGCCGTTGGCGTATTCGGGAATGAGCAGCGTGGCGCTGCTGCCGTTGGCGGCCGCGCTGGTGGGGTTCAGCTGTGTCATCCGCGCATTGCCGCTGATATCGGTCCAGCGCAGCAGTACGTCAGTGGCGGTGGACAGCCCCGCGCCTTGCAGGGTGATGGCCTGGCCCGGATTGGCCGAGGCCTCATCCGCGTCCGCGGGCGTGCCGCTCAATGCCGTGGCGCCAATGCCGCTCAAGTTGACGCTGTAGCTGGCGCTGGCCCCGCCCGCGGTCTTGATGCTGATGGGGCCGAAGGCGCTGCCGGAGAGTGGCACGGTGACCTGCACGTAGCCGTTGGGGATGAAGCCGATGCTCGGGTCATAACGGAACTGCACATCCGCCCCGGTGTTCACCCCGGCATCCAGCACTACGTCACTCCCAAACCGGTATTCGCTGTTGTTGCTTTCAACAAACCCCAGCCCGCTGATCAAAACCGTCGCGCTGCTGCCATCAGCCGCCACACTCTGTACCTGTACGTCCGTGATCACGGGCAGAATCTGCAACGCCAGCGCGCTGGCGTTGCGGTCACCCACCACGCGCACCGTGCCGGTGATGGCATTCAACGGGACCGCCACCTGGATTTCGGTACCCCCGGCATTGACGGTGGCCGGCCGTGCAATCAGCTGGCTGCGGTTGCCGTTATTGTCCACGGTCTCGAATACCACATCCGTACTGGCGTCCAGCCCGGTTCCCTGGAGCTTGATGGTCTGGCCGGCCACGGCGGATGCCTGGGCAGCATTGGCTGCCGTGCCGCTGCTGGCACTGGCCGTGATGCCGGTGATGCTCAAACCGAAGGCTGCGCTGGTGCCGCCGATGGTCACGACCTGGATCGGCCCGGTGGGCGCGCCTGTAGGTACAGTCAGGCTGAGGGTGGTGTTCCCGGCATCCGGTCCGGTATTGCGCGATGAATCGTTCAGCCGCTGGTTGCCGAACAATACGCTGGTCGCCCCTTCGGCAAAGCCGCTGCCGCTAAGCGTCAGGCTGCCGCCGTTGTAGAGACTGTTGAGGCTGGCGCTGATATCGCTCAGCGTGGGCACGATCTGCAGCAATACGCCGCTGCTGTCGCGTGCAAGACGTACGGTGCCGGTGGTGGCGTCGGTGGGCACGACTACGGTCAGGCTGCTGCCATCCGCGGCCACGCTGACAGGGATGACGGTCCGCTCAGCCAGGCGGCCGGAACTGTCGATGGTTGTAAACAACAACCTGTCACCGCTTTGCAGGCCTATGCCTTGCAGGGTAATGGTCTGACCGGTGTTGGCCGAGGCGATTCCATTGCTGGCGGGTATGCCACTGCCGGCAGTGGCGCTGATGCCGCCCAGATGATGGGTGCCTGCGCCCTGATGCTCCAGCGTGAGCTTGTAGGCGCCGGTATAGGAACTGGCGGTACCGCTGCCGGCAGTGCCGGGGTTGTAGCTGCTATTGCCATGACCGCTGACGCCGACGTAATAGCTGCCGGCGGCCGTAATGGCAGTACGCAGCGCAGGTGTGCCGCTGGGGTTGAAGCTTCCCGCCACCAGTTGATTGCCCGCGGCGTCGAACACGCGCACATGGGTATAGTTGCTGGAGCCATCCATGACCAGAGACAGCACAGTGCCGGCAGCGAGATCGACTCGGTAGAAATCGACATCCTTGGCTGCCTGGGTGCCGTCCCCGACGGTGCCATTGACCACGAGGCGCTGGTCGACCGGCACTGCAAGGGCAGCAACCGTAGCCAGGGTATCGCCGGCTTCGCCCGGGGAAACACTGGTGCTGGTGGTAATGTTGGACGGCTGGCTGCGCAGCACGGCGCTGCCGCCACTGGTGGAGACAGTGATGACGCCTGCTGTCACCCCATTGGGCACGGTCAGGGTCAGCAGTTGCTGATCCGCCGAGCTGCTGCCGATCCCCTCGAACACGGTGCGCACGTTGAAGCTGCCGGTGGCGCGGCCATCGACCTGCACGATCAGCTCGGAGCCGACCAGACCGGTGCCTTCCAGCATCACGGTGTTGCCCGCCACCACGCTGCCCCCGAGCGACTTGAGGGTGGGCACTATCTGCAGGTCGAAGCTGGCATTGCTGCCCAGCACCGTGACCTTGCCGGTGCGCGCGAGCGCGGGCACTTCGATGCTCAGGCTGGTGCCGCCGCTGCCCGGCGTGCCAGTGCGGGTGATGGTTCCCAGCGCACCGCTATCATCGATTCCCGTGAACTGCACCAGGGTCTGGCTTGTAAAGGCCTGGCCGGTAAGCGTGATGACCTGGCCGGTATTGGCCGAGGCTTTGGTGGCATCGGCCACGATGCCGCCATTCGTCAATGAGGCAAGCCCGGTATAGAGAACCGTTGGCTGCGCACCGAAGGCCGCACCGGCGATCTGGGCGTAACCCCCCTCGGTGGTCACGCGAAGGGGACCATCGAGCGTGCGTGGTGCAATCACGCCGAGGGTGTCGTTGCGCGCGCCGCTGACATCCAGTCCATTGACCGCTGCGCCATTGAAGGCCCTGCCGCCGATGGTGAGGGTGCTGGCCCCTTCCATGAAGCCCGAGCCGATGAGGCTGAAGGCACTGTCGCTGCCCGGCCGGCCACTCAGACCAGTGAGGGTGGGCACAACCTGCAGGCGTATGCCATCGCTGGCGCCATAGGTCTGTACCGATTGCGCGTTGGGGTAATAGTTGGCAAAGGTTTCCCGGAAGATCTGCTGGCCATCCGCCGTGATCTGGATGAGATCCGGACCCGCGGTGGGATGGCTGCCTTCCCAGCTATCCAGTACGTACAGATCGAAGTTCAGGGTGTAGGTCTGCCCGGCGGTCAGCCCGCTCAGGTTCAGTACCTGGCTGGCATTGCCGAAGCGCCCGGAGAATTCGCTGAAGGTGCCCAGGCCGTTGCGGTCGGTGGCCTGGTTGCTCCAGTTGGCCTTGGCGCCACCTTCGAAGGTATCGGCAAATACAGTGGTTGAGCCTTGCTTGACGACGACGTTGTCGATGCCCCAGCTCTCGTCGTTGATGTCCTGAAGCCCGCCGTCGGCGAAGCGCAACACAGCGGTGGCGCCATTCGCGGTGAAAGTGGCAGTAACCTTGCGGTAGATGGAATCGTTGTAACCGGTGAAACCGAGGTTGCTGGCGCCCGCATTGACGACCTTGATGTCGCCGGTGGCGGCCAGATCGGGCACGAGCACCTGCAGGCGCGTGCCTGCGGCGTCCACGGCCAGGGGCCTGACGGCGATCACACTGGTGTTGCCGTTGTTGTCACGGGTGTTGAACAGGACCTGCGTGCCCGATCCGAAGTTGCTGCCGCGCAGTTCGATGATCTGGCCCACATTGGCCGCAGCCACCCCACTCTGCGCCGCCACGCCATCGGTAGCCGTAGCGATGACTTGCGTGAGCGTGGCGCGTTGGACAGGGGCATCACGGGCAGGATCAATCCTGTACACCACGCCATTGGTTGAGGCGACACGCAGGGAGCCGTCGGGGGCGAAGGCTAGCCCGGAGATCTCGCTGTTATTGACGCCCTGGGAGGCCAGATCGAGCCGGCGCACCTCGGTGCCGGTGCGGGTGAGTTCCACCAGTGTTGCGCTCCCGGAATAGCTCCCCAGCCACAGGTTGCCGGTGACCGGATCGATCGCCAGGCCGGCCCAGTTGGAGATGTTGAACGGCACTGCGAAGCTCGCGATCTCCGCACCGGTGGCCGGGTTGATCTCGGCGATGCGGTTGCCCGCGCTGCGGCCATCTGTCACGAACAGGTGGCCGCTCGCGGCGTCAAACACCCCGGCGGTGAGATCGTAGTTCTGCGCCAGCGCGAGGCTCGCGATCACTGCGCCATTTGCCGGATTGACGGCGATCACCCGGTCGGGATTGGGATAGCCGTTGAACAGCACCAGCGTGCCCGCGGGCACGCTGGTGCCGTTGAGGCTCATCGCCTGGCCCAGCACCTGCAGGCCCGCCACATTAAATACATAAGGCGTGCCGAAGTCATTGTTCAGGGTAATGGTCTGCAGGATGGCGCCACTGGCCGCATCGATGCGCAGGATGTGGCCGGGATTATTGTTGTCGCTCACCCAGAGCGCGCCGCTGGAGGGGTCCACCGCCACATCGCCCAGCGCGCCTACCGCCGCTGTGTCGCCCGGGCGCAGCAGGTTGAGATCCAGCGCCGCCGAGGTGCCGCCCGCGGTGGTGACGGTGACGCCGCCCAGGCCGTGGCGCGGCAGAGTGTTCGTATCCAGATAGGCGCGCCCGTTCTGCGCGCTGAAGTCATTGTTGTAATACACATCTGCCGAGCCATTGATCTGGCTGTCGGCTACCGTTGCCCCGATAAAGTTGTAGCTGCTCGCCCCTTCCACGAAGCCCGAGCCGTACAGGGACAGCGCGGCGTTCTGCACATCGAAGCCGGTGAGCCTGGGCACGATCTGCAATAGCGGCTGGCTGGCCGAGCCGAATACCTGCAGGCTAGCTACGCCGTTGGCGTATTCGGGAATGAGCAGCGTGGCGCTGCTGCCGTTGGCGGCCGCGCTGGTGGGGTTCAGCTGTGTCATCCGCGCATTGCCGCTGATATCGGTCCAGCGCAGCAGTACGTCAGTGGCGGTGGACAGCCCCGCGCCTTGCAGGGTGATGGCCTGGCCCGGATTGGCCGAGGCCTCATCCGCGTCCGCGGGCGTGCCGCTCAATGCCGTGGCGCCAATGCCGCTCAAGTTGACGCTGTAGCTGGCGCTGGCCCCGCCCGCGGTCTTGATGCTGATGGGGCCGAAGGCGCTGCCGGAGAGTGGCACGGTGACCTGCACGTAGCCGTTGGGGATGAAGCCGATGCTCGGGTCATAACGGAACTGCACATCCGCCCCGGTGTTCACCCCGGCATCCAGCACTACGTCACTCCCAAACCGGTATTCGCTGTTGTTGCTTTCAACAAACCCCAGCCCGCTGATCAAAACCGTCGCGCTGCTGCCATCAGCCGCCACACTCTGTACCTGTACGTCCGTGATCACGGGCAGAATCTGTAGCAAAAATGTCCCGTCGGCAAAAATCGTTTTCGTATTGCCCACCTGTGAAAACACCTGGATCTCGCCGGTGATCGCATCCAGCGGCACGTTGAAATACGCGACGCCCAGCACAGTATCGAAGCGGCTGGCTGCCACATCACGCGTGGTTTTGTTCCCGTTCGCATCGATGACATTAAATGTGGTGCGGGCAGAAGCGGGATCGAAGGGCACAGGCAAGCCGATTTCCTGGCCCGGATTGGCGGAAGGCGCCTGCGTGATTTCCGGGACGCCGCTGCCCGCGCGGATATCGCTGGCGGGACGAATACTGAAATTGCGGACGATGGGTGCAGCGAGAGCATTGCCGGCGCTGTCGGCGACTACCGACGGATCGATGCGTAGCTGGTAAGCTCCGGGCAGCAGGTAGCCATTGGGCAAAACGGATATCGATTGGCCGAATGAACGCGTGTCCAGCCGCACATCTATCGCTTTGTCGTCCGCCGTGCCTGCAACACCATCCAGGCCGATATTTATCAGCTCGATGCCCGTCAGATTCAGCTTGGACAGGTCCAGCGGTTCATCGAACGACACGTCGACCGAGCGGACGAAGAAGACACGCGCTCCTTCATCCAGGCTCATCTTCGTTACCTGGGGTGCAAAGGTATCGGGAACCACGTCCAGCACCACGGCGTCGGACAGGGTCGAGTTGCCTCCGGTGTCGGTGGCGCGAACCTGGATAGTCAGCTTGTTGCCGCCTTGGGCAATGGTCGGAGCTTGCGCGAAAAGCTCGAACGGAAAGGCAGCATCGTTCGATACTACCTTTCCATTGACCAGCAGCTCGACATTACGCACCTGAACATCATCGGTCACGGTCGGGATGACATTTACCGTACGGCCTTCCAATATCTGGATGCCCGCCTTTTCCGGATCGACAACGACGCCATCCACCTTGATGGATACCGTAGGCGCGACCCCCTTGGTATCGAAACCGATGTAGTTGACGATCTGCAGTCCGGATGTGCCGTCGGCGACGAAGGCAAGGCCATTGGCGAGCACCACGTCCTTGGGAGCGTCCGGCAGGCTGATGCGGGTGATGAAGCTGCCGGTATTGGCAGGGTCATTACTGCTGCTGACATCCAGTGCATAGATCTGTTCGCCGCGAGGACCGCGCAGGTTTCCGGCGGTGACCAGCAGCCCGGAGCCTGTGGCAGCCAGCGACTGGCCAGCTATGTTGGCGGCATCAATGCCACTGAGCAATTTCAAATCTGCAGCATTGGCGACATCGACAGTGCTGTATCCTTGCGTGAAATTGGTCGTAGTGCCGACGTAAGCCACGCTGCCGCCCACGAAGAGCTTGCCACCACCCGCAGCGAGCACCAGCGAATCACGCAGGGTTAGAAAATCGCCATCGATGGTGATGGAGCGCAGCGTGCGGCTCGCATCCATGGTATAGAGCGTGCTGCCTTCGAGCGCCAGGCCGGTCAGCGTCGCGCCACTGGAATTGCCCAGATCCAGCGTCTGGCGAATGTCGCCCGTATTCAAATCCACTATCGCGATATCACTGCCCGTAGCCACGTAAGCGAGACCATCACGCACTTCCACGCTGGTGACTGGGTCAGGGAAAGCAAGAGTTTGACGCAGGACGGGCGAGGTCGAATTCGAGACATCGACGATATGCAGGCCGCCTTCGTTGGCTGCCAGAACAGCCAGACCGCGCGTTGAATCGACTGCTACATCGTTATTCGTGCCCGACAGATCGAGTTCCGCCAGTACAGTGGGCTTGGTGAACTGCGATACGTCGACTACGGCTAGACCGGCAGTGCCGGTCGCGACGTAGGCGATAAGCCTGGATGCATCAGAGGTAGATCCCGCGACCATTACTGCTTCGGCTGCGCCTTGAAAGCTGGTTGCGGATACTATGCCGCTGGGAATTCCAAGACCCCCGAGAGGATCGAGACCCTGCTCGATCTCCACACGATCAGAAATGCCATCGGAGTCTGTATCTGAGGAATTTTGTGATGTGCGAACTATATACTCCGCAAAATTAGGAACACCATCACCATCCGTGTCTGTCGGTACAGGTATTATTCCCGGGTCCATTACATAGCTCTGAACGAAGGTTAACCCCGAGGCAGCGCCTTGTATTGAGTGGCCGATAAACCCCATGCTCAACGGATCAAGTATCCATAGGAAAGCAGATCTGTTTTGGGGAAGAGATATCTCAATACTCCCGTTGTTATCAGTTTTACCAAAAAAAGATTGAGGAAAACCTGCAGCATCTACTATATCAATTCGATAATGCAATTGACGATTAATCTTCATTTCCGTAATGGTGACAGAGGATTGTGCACGTCCGCTGCGCTGCTGAACTTCTTCCGCCAGTACCCGTAAATTTATGCCATCGGGTGCTGGTTTCTCCACATTTCCGCGCCGATTAACTTCTTGCATTAGGACGATTAGATCCCCAGGAGAAAATATTTGGATTCCCCCAATGGAGAGTTCTGGAGGCGCATCTCCTCGTGCTTGGAATAAGGCCTCCAAGATTGAACTTGAACATACTTGTCCTGCTGATGGCCCAGAAGTGTAAAAACTATAGGTTTCGCCTTCGAAATTACTAACAATTCTAATGAATTCTTGCTGCTGACTTTCTGAAAGTGAATTTACGCTGATGGCCGTTACAGAATCGTAGGCTCTAACAAAGTCATCTAGCGACCGAGGTGCCGGCGAGGGAGATCCGAAAAGGGGATGATCATTGGCATGATTCGGATTCAGTTCCGCAATAACCATATTTCCAAACTCATCCCGATACGCAACAGCGGCATGGTCAAAACCTGCTTGAGAACCATCCACGCCGAGGCCGAACGAAAATGCACCTGTCAAGCTTGGCCCGATATTCCAGTATTTATCAGCGCCGACAATCGCTATACCATTTTTACTATTATCCACGGCCGCATAAATCGCATCTCGGTTTGCGCTAGCTTCCTTTATATTAGCCCCGCGGAGACCACCGCCTTTAGTAGCATATGTCCCTGAATCGGCATCAGTGGAATAAGTTTCTTTGGACAGTGGATCAAGGGCCGCAATAGCTGTGTCATTAAATCCGTTCGAAATTACATCTCGGACAGACTGGAAGGTTCCCTTTATAGCGAGGATAAAGCTTGGTAGCGTAATCCCATGCCATCCCGGCGCCATTATTCCTGAGCCTTCATCCGAAATGACGGTCTTCCCGTCTGCAGATACGGTCCCCGTACCATTAATTACCAACATTCCCGTCGTATGATCGAAGCTAAGGATGTTGAGCTTGGTGCCGGGATCAGCATTGAATACGTTCGGGAAAGTGATCTGTACCGGTTTGTTAAAAGTGTTGACGCCCGGCGCCTGAATGGTAATGTCGAAGCTGTGCTGCAACACTCCCGGCGGGAGCATGTCGCGCACCAGCTCGGGCGGCACGGTGTTGATGCCGATCTTGACGTCTTCCACCGGCTTACCGTCGAACCCGACGGCGCTGCCCGGTGGAACGGTCAGCGTGAGCTGGCTGCGCTGCTCATCGGTCAAATCGGGGGCCGACTTGGCATCCACCGTTACTACTGTGGTCTCTGTCTGGCTGACTTGCTGAAGAGACGAGGTTTGCACCCGGGGTAGGTAGACTTCGCGCCGTTCCGCGTTCGCAAGCCGCTCCTCGTTGGAGCCCATGCTGCCCATGACAGTATTGGTCACGCCCGGGAGCAACTGTGCCGACATGACCATCTCGGGGAAGAAAATCCCGTCCGGTGCATTGGTGGCGGTGCGACCATCCACGGCAATCTTGACTTCCCCCACCGGCACCTCGGTCAGTTCGAAGTTGCCGTTGGCGTCGGTGTAGACCACCTTGTCTTCCAGGCCGATTATGTAGACCTTGGCGTGCGCGATGGGGTTGAGGAACACATCGTCCGGGGTATGGATGATGCCATCCAAGCCGCGGCGGATGTCGTCGAAGGTCATCGGCAGCAGGTCGGCGCCGGGATCCACCACTTTGCCGACCAGCCTGGTATTGGCGACGATCGTGCTGCTGACGCTGGTAAAACTCCAAGTCAATTCACCGCCGGCCGTGCCATTTCCATCCCCATCGAGGAAAGACCCATCTGCCTGGGCGCGAATGGCGGAACCATCCAGGTGCAGCGTGATGTTGGATCCGCCCGGCATGGGTTTGTCGAAGAACAGCCAGGCAAAGCTGCCGTCCAGCGCGGGCACAATGGTGGTGTCTAGCTTCGCGCCATCCGGCCCGGTGGCATAAAAGGTATCGGCGGTCAGCGTGTTGGGGTTGACCTCGCGCGAAAAAAATACCTGCGGTCGGTAGGTGACGCCTACATCGCCGCTGCCCGCAACAGGAGTAACTCGCGTGACAGTGAACGGTGAGAGTGCCTCGATCTTGACCTCGCGCGTGAGGCTCGCCGAGTTGCCGGCCGCATCCCTGGCGTTGAGCACGAGGGAATGGTCACCGATGCCCAGATTGCGAAGGATCAGTGATTGATCAAAACTGCCCGTGGTTGCATCGAAGCTCAGGCGGTGTTTCTGCCCGCTATCCACGGTGTAGAACAATTCCACCAGCTGAGTGCCGGTCGGATTGGCCGTTCCAGCCACCCTGCTGCTGGCAGAAAGCGTTGCGCCATCGGCAAGGCTGGTCAGATCGAGTACGGGCGCTTGAGTATCGAGGGTAAAGCTGCGGTTGAATCCGGCGGCGAGGTTGCCGGCAGCGTCGCGTGCCAGGATCGTGACCGTGTGGCTGCCGTCCGCGCTGCCATCGACGCCAAAAGCGGTAGAAATGGTGAATTTGCCATCCGCATCCAGCGCAAGATCTGTCAGTTCTCCACCATCGATGCGGTACTGGCTGCTTGCCACCCCCGAGAGATTGTCCAGGATCTGCCCGCTGAGCGTGAGGTTGGTTTTGACCGCCGCAGGCGTATCCGGGACGACGACGGCAGGGGCCTGGGTGTCCTCGTTGAGCGCAAAGCGCGCCAGCACCGCATCCGCCACCTGATGGCCCAATTCTTTTCCAGCCTGATTGGTGAATTCGTAATGAATGCCGCCATAGACGCGGCTGCGGCCCGCTTCTTCCGCGGCCGCATCGAAGTTGTCGAAGCTGCGTGTGACGCCGGGCAGGGTATAGGCAGTGGTGGAAAAAGAGGTATCCGTCCCGAAGACATGGCCGAGAATGCGCGCGGCAGCGGCGCTGAACGTGGAATGTCCGGAAGCATATTCGGGATGCGAGGGGGTGATGAGTAAAGGCGTCCAGCCCGCCTGCTTGACAGTGGCCGCGTTGTTGTCAAGATCGGCGTTGTTGATGGCTGTTTCTGGGCGCCACAGGCCGTAAGTGTATTTCGCGTCCCAGCAGGCGATGGCTGCATCGGCCAGGCCGACGTTGAGCATGGCAAACAGCCGGGCGTTGGCGCTCAGGCTATTACCCTGAGTCTGCGCGATTTGTTCCGCAATTTGGTTCCAGTGACCGGGCGGCGTGTAGCTGCCCGTGCCATCGGCCCAGAACTGGGCCTGCTGGGTCTGGTCAGCGGTGCGGGTTGTACTGGTGGCGCTGCCCACGCTGCGGATTTCTTCCACGGATTGCGCATATGCCGCAGAGTCGAGAGCCGGAGGAGGCGCGGAGCGGAACTCGTCGGGGCTGGTCAGCGCGAAAGGCATGACGTTGGCCCAATTGGGCTGGTCGGCGACCTCGAACATGGGGCCGGTGGGCCGCCATTTGCCGAGTTCGCCGCTGCCGGGGTAATCCACAAAGGCGTCAGAGCCATCGTTGCTGCGCAGGGCAAGAATGATATCGGCAACGGCTGTACCCAGCGCAATACCCGCATCCTTTTCCGATCCTTCCGCGACCTTCGTCAGGGAATCAGCCAGCGCAGCATCGAAGATCCCTTTCTGTCCAGGATATTCCGAGCTCAATACGCGATGAGCGGCTGAAGCAACCGCGGCATCGGCGGAGACAGATCCCTCGACTGTGCGCTTAACGAGATACGCCTGAGTGCCGTCAATCGCGGCGAGGCTATCGTATATGGCCAGGCTCACCATGGCGAGCAGACGGGTCGCGATGGGCGGATCGGTCACATCGAGACGTATTGCTTCGAGCGCCTGATGGTTCCAGAATAGTGCCTGGTCCTGCGTCACCTCTCCAGTGCGTTGGAAGGTGATGCTGCGATCCGAGGTATTTCCTGCGGCGTCGGTAGCACGCAGGGTAAGGACGTTGGCGCCATCCCGCAATACAATACCGGCCAACTGGAAATTGCCCAAGTTGTTTGCAAGCGCTGAAATCGATGTGCCCACTACGGATATGCTGGCGCCGGGGTCGGAACTTCCCACCAATGTCACGTTGGCTGCGTTGGTAATATGGTCCCCCACCGTTCCGGAATCGGAAGTGATCGCGAGGTCGAACGCTGGCTGGGCGGGCGTAGCGGTATCGAGCGTGAAAGCGACATTGATCTGCGCGGAAGCGTTTCCTGCCGCATCGAAAGCCTGCAAATGGAGAGTATGGCTGCCGTCAGTCAATGTACCGCCAAAGATGGATTCCAGCCGCGCAAGATCGAGTACGAATTCGCCGTTGTTGGCTATATAGCTGACGATTTCCCTGTATTGCGCGGCGGGTGTGGCGTCGAACCCCGCGAGCAGGCTGGCTATGGCTACATTGTCGCTCGCCGTGCCGGAGATGCTCGCGTTGGAGGTGATGCCATCCGTCGTGCTGGAGCCGGTATCGCTAGCCAGAGCTGCATTCAGTTGCGGCAAGATGGTGTCGCCGCCGTTGGGTATCTCGGCGCGCGTGATCGTTTGGCTGAACTCACTGCTGTTGCCTGCCACATCGGCGGCCCGAACGGTGAAGTTGTTATTGCCCAGTGCAAGGGGCACCCCACTGAATGCAAACGCGCCTTGGGTGTCGGCTACTGTGTAGAGGGGTGCTTCGACCAGATCGATGCGCGCACCAGGCGAAGTAGTCCCTGTCAGAACCACGGTCTCGTTGGTCGTTGTGTTGTCCCCAAGCGTGCCCGTATCCGACTGGGACGCGAGACCAAGCGTCGGGATCGATGGAGCGGTCGTATCGATGGTCAACTGCAGAGCGGGAGACGCGTTGCTGACGTTGCCGGCCAGGTCTTCCGCCATCGCGCTCAGCGAATAGGCTCCATCGGCCAGCGTATCCAGTTGGTATTGAGTCTCCGGCCCGGATCGGATGCCATTGACCAGGATGGCATTCATATAGAGCCTGATGGCAACTTCGCTTTCCGCGCTGACATCGATCCTAGGCGCCGCGATATTGGTAATGTTGTCATCGGCTGCGCTGCCGCTATCATCTCCTGCCGCGAGGCGTACGCTGGGCGAATTCGGCGCGCTGGTGTCCAGGGTGAATTGCAGGTCGAAACTCTGCGAATTCCCGGCTTTGTCTGCGGCGATGAGGTGCAGGGTGTGCGTCCCGTCAGCCAGTGCTGCGCTATTGATTACCGCCAGTTGAGCGGGGCTGAGGGCGAGGGTGCCGTCCGCTTGCACGCTGCTGAGGATTTCCTTGTATTGCCCTGAAGGGGTGGCATCGAAACCTGCGAGCAGGCTGGTGACGGCGACATTGTCGCTGACCGTGCCGACGATGCTCGCGTTGGAGGTGATGCCGTCTGTTGCGCTGGAACCGGTGTCGGTGGCCAAGGCTGCATTCAGCTGCGGCAGGACGGTGTCGCCACCGCTGGGTATTTCGGTGCGCGTGATCGTTTGGCTGAACGCACTGCTGTTACCCGCCACGTCGGTGGCGCGCACGGTGAAGTCGTTATCACCCAGTGCGATCGTCACACCGTTAAAACTGAATGCACCTTGGCTGTCTGCTACTGTGTTGAGGGCCGCTTCCACCAGATCGACCCGCGCGCCGGGCGAAGTGGCGCCCGTCAGAACCACGGTCTCGTTAGTCGTTGTGTTGTCGCCAAGCGCGCCTGTATCCGACTGGGCCGCGAGGCCAAGTGTCGGGATCGATGGAGCGACCGTATCGATAGTCAACTGCAGGGCGGAAGATGCGATACTGACGTTGCCAGCCAGGTCTTCCGCTGTCGCATTCAGCGTGTAGGCGCCATCAGTCAATTTACCCAGCTGGTATTGGGTTTCGGGCCCAGACCTGACTCCGGCAACCAGTAGCGCGCTCATATAGAGTCTGATGGCGGTTTCCGCTTCCGCGCTGACATTGATCCTGGGCGCTGCGATATTGGTAATGTTGTCATCGCTTGCCGTGCCGCTGTCATCCCCTGGCGCGAGGCGTACGTTGGGTGAATTCGGCGCGCTAGTGTCCAAAGTGAATTGCAGGTCGAAACTCTGCGAATTCCCAGCTTTGTCTGCGGCGATGAAGTGCAGGGTGTGCGTTCCGTCAACCAGCACTGCGCCATTGATTGCCGCCAGTTGTGCGGCGGTAAGTTCGAGATTGCCATCCGGCTTTATATTGCTGAGGATGTCGGTGTACTCGGAGGCAGGTGCGGCATCGAAGCCGGCCTTGAGCGATGCGATACCTCCTGCATCCGTGACTTGTCCCCGAACGGCCGAGTCGGATGTAACACGATCATCGGCCAGGTGGCCGGCGTCATTGGAGAGCGACCCACTCACGCTGGGTTTTGTGATATCGATCGTGGATGTATTCAGTTGCGGCAGGGATGACGGTGTAACAGCCAAACCCCCGACTTTTACCAGATTGGGGAACGCGCCCGCAACGATATGCGATAAGGTGTCCAGGCTTCCCCCGATGAGGAGTTCCTGAATCTTGCCGGGAGTGCTCCCCGTTAATGTGTCGTTGCCATCGTTGAATATTCCGTTACGAGGGTCTACACCAACCCAGACGTGCGACTCGACCATGGAACCGGTGACGCGGAAACGGCTGATTACGCCGGCGCTGAATTGATCACCAGTACTTCCCGTGCCCCCGAGCGCGCCGTCGCTGCCCAGGTTTGCACCCACGATAACGCGCGCCTGATTGAGGTTGCCACCCACCTGGAGTGCCTGCAGCGATGGCGTGGAAAGTTGTCCGCTTGCGTCGCCCCTGGTGGAGAACAGTGATAACGGTCCTGAAAACGCGGCCTTCCACGATGTGGCCGTCGACTGCGCCGCCACTTGGCTTGCACGACCAAGCACGATCCAGGACCCGCCGTCGAGGGCGCCCCCGATTTGTGCGCTGCCAAGGGTATAGGATGTCGCAGGGGCGCCCGACAAGTTGACATCGGCCGAGAATACCCCAGTGACGATCAGCGTGCCCAGGGAAGATGCGTTGATGGATGCGGGAGCGGAGTCAAATGCGAGCCATTCCTTTACCGTTACCGTGCTGAGAGGAGTTGCGCTTGTCAGCACCAGTGAATGCACATTCCCCGCACTGAACGCTGTGGCTGGACCACCACCTTGTATCAGTAATGATGAAGATCCCTTTACGTCACCCAGAGTAATGCTCTGTACGCTGCCTGCAACACGAGCGTTACCCTGAAGATCCAGGCTGGGGGCGAGGATGGATTTGATATTGCCATCCACTGTCAAACCTGTTAAAAGCGAGTGCGCACCGGTCGCGGTGGCGGCAAGTACGCTGGTCGCGTCGGTTGAGAAAAGCGATAATGCCAATCCCTCTCCAGATCTGCTTACCTCACCCCATCCCGGACCGGTCAGCGAGAAAATAACGGTGGTACCGTTGCTATCGGTGAGACTGAGCGATGCGGGCGCGGCATGACCGGGAACCTCCCCAAATCGCCAGGCTACATTCAACGTTCCGTTTGCTACCGAGACGTTGTTGGTCTCGCTGCCTTCCGGAACCTGCTGGTCCGGATCTACGGATGTGATGACTTTGTAATGGCCAGGTGCACTGAGCTCGTCGACCGAGATTGGCACGGTAAAGTTTGTGGATGTGCCGGGTAAAAGTGCGCTGGATGAATTTGTTACTGTGCCAATGAGCGTATCGCCTATATCCGGCTGTGAGTCCTGGGATGCGAATAGCCTGACGGTAAGAGGTGTTGCGGGGGCATCGCCTTGATTGGTGATGCGTACGGAGATTGAAGCCGATTCCGCCACTAGAAAGTCTCGATCGAGGGAGCTGTCATCAACTGAGCCTATCAGATCCGCACTCAGGAGGAGCCGCGGTTCCAGCGCCTCAAAGAGCAGGGTCTTATGTAGAGGCGTAAACTGCATATCCGTGTCGCAGCAAGTTCGTTCGCGCGTAACCCCATCGAGCAAATGATCAAGCAGTCGACTGACACGATTTTTTTTTCGTTGTCCAAGTTCGCCCGGACGCACACGCTCCTTTTCAGCTTTCTTAGCCACGATACCCCTTTAAAATAACGTATTGATTGTCGTAAGCGGCTGCAGTGGCCGGTACGTAGGTGTAGTTGCTTTTTTTCTCAGTGCAAACTCGCAATTCCTGCTATAGCTATTTCCTTCAATATCTCCTGCGGATCATGGCAAAAGCTGCCAAGCCAACTGCTAATAACACCAGGCTACCTGGCTCTGGAACCGTTGCAGATGTAGTTGTACCTTTTCCAGTCACAATAAAATTATCATCAAATATTTCAAATGACTGCGAACCTGGAACCCCTGCTCCGATCCAATCAAAGCTGACTATGAAGTCGGCCGGTAACATGCCCGTACCGTCAATGGTCGAGGAGAAAACACCATCGGTATTGAAAGCAAGATCTGGATCCAATGAATAAGTTAGCCAACCCGACGGTGCCGCATCGACAGAAAGAGCAGCAAAATCCGATGGATCAAATAATACATTCAAGCCTTCGAATGCATCCAGTGAACCGGCAACATGATAGGTGAGCTGCCAGCGATCGAGTCCCGGCACGCTATCTGCCAGATCGGACGCCGTATACGTTACGGTTAATACCGACGCACCGACAGCTTGTACCGTCAGAGCCAATATGCCACCTAGAATAAACCTTGAAAGAAATCTCATTAATGCCACCTATTTTTATTATCTTCAATCATGAAACAGAACCTCCTTACCTGAACTCCGACTGAGCGTTTCGAGACAATTTTTGTGTAAAAATTCTCGACATCATTGATTTCCTGTCGGGCAAATCTCTGAAAACAACACATAAAACATGGTCACGTTGAAGAACGCTAGTGATTCCCTGAAAATGAAACGGGAGACATAAGAAATCCGTGGTTTTAGACCAATGTTTCGGTATTAAATAGTGAAGCTTTTTTGCCCTAGCGCAGGACAAGCATTATTCATACCAGATTCAAAAACTTTTTCTTATCATGGTATTAAGAAATTACAGATGGATTTGCTCTGATAAAATGTAAAGTTTGCTGACATTTTGTAATGAATTCGGCGCGTCAATGCTGATCATGCAACCTGAATAATATTATTCGTTCCGCATTTTTAATAATTAAAACTGAACCAAATGAATCCTGTGGTTATTATCTCGTTGCTTTTTTTGAATGCTGTTGCATGGGCGCAGACTGATGCGTTTGAGCAGCAGCGACAGGATCGGCAAAAGAATGAGCAGACGCTGAAGCGTCAACGTCAGCAACACCAGAAAGATTCTCAGCAACAGCATGAGTTTCAGCAGCAGCAACGCCAGCATCAGCAGCAGGAAAACCAGCGTCAGGAGCATCAACTAAAGCGTCAGCAAGAGCTGTTCCGCCGCCAGCATGAACAGCAATTGGAGCGACAGAACCAGCGCACTCAGCAGGAGGAGAAATTTGAACAGTGGCAGAAAGAATATCGCCAGCGGCAACAACGGAGGCAACAGCAGAACAATTCGCGGTCTGACTATTAATCTCTTAAAACACCGGTAACTATAACTATTGGGTAGATTGAGAAGTGAGTCAACCCGGCTTTTCCAGACACATTAGAAGGAAAACATGTGAACGAAAGTGTCATATGGAGGAGAGCAATGGAAACAGAATCCTGAGCGTAATCGAAAGCGATTCGGCAAGGAGTTCAAACTGGAAGCGATCAGGATTTTGGAACTTGGACATAAGCCTGCCACTCAGCTTGCTTTGGAGCTGTCATTGGCGGAGAGAGAGGGATTCGAACCCTCGATAAGCTTTTTGAGCCTATACTCCCTTAGCAGGGGAGCGCCTTCGACCACTCGGCCATCTCTCCACAAAGCACAAAGCAAAAAACGTAAAGCCACACTAGGATAGCGGTTTACAACTCTACGGTCAAACGTCGGGGCGTGTATTTGACGTCACGAATTGCATACCCGGTTGCTCGAACGGTTATGGCGCCTGATCCAGTTCAAACACCTTATGCAGCACGCGTACGGCGAGCTCCATGTATTTCTCATCCACCACCACCGAGATTTTTATTTCAGAGGTGGAAATCATCTGGATATTAATTCCTTCTTCCGCCAGGGCTCGAAACATCCTGCTGGCGATACCGACATGCGAGCGCATTCCGACACCCACTGCCGATACTTTGGCTATTCTTTCGCCGCCAATGACGCCACGCGCGCCGATATGGGCCTGAACCTGGTTCTCCAGGATATTCATGGTCCTGGAGAATTCATTACGGTTTATCGTAAATGAAAAATCCGTCAGGCCGTCATGGCCGACGTTCTGGATGATCATATCCACATCGATATTGGCATCCGCGACCGGGCCGAGAATCTGATAAGCGATACCAGGACGATCCGGCACACCCAGCACGGTAATCTTGGCTTCATCCCGATTAAATGCGATACCGGAAATAATCGCATGCTCCATGTTCTTTTCTTCCTCGAGAGTAATCAGTGTGCCCTCTCCTTCTTCCTCGAAGCTGGACAACACCCGTAAATTAACCTTGTATTTACCTGCGAATTCGACGGCACGAATTTGCAATACCTTCGAGCCCAGGCTCGCCATTTCAAGCATTTCCTCGAAAGTAATGGTCTTGAGCCTGCGAGCTTCAGGCACGATGCGCGGGTCGGTGGTATAAACGCCATCCACATCGGTATAAATCTGGCATTCATCGGCCTCAAGTGCTGCCGCTAATGCAACCGCTGTCGTATCAGACCCGCCACGGCCCAAAGTGGTGATACTGCCGGCTTCGTCCACGCCCTGAAACCCGGCCACCGCCACCACATACCCTGCATCGAGATCCCTGCGTATTTTATCCTCATCGATTTTCAATATCCGCGCTTTAGTGTGGGCGTTGTCGGTAAGTATCCTCACCTGGGTCCCGGTATAGCTTTTCGCCTTGATGCCCATATCCATCAGCGCCATCGATAACAGCGCGACAGAAACTTGCTCTCCAGTCGACACCATGACATCCAGTTCGCGCGGATCGGGATGCGACTGGAATTCCTTGGCTAAAGCAATAAGACGATTGGTTTCCCCGCTCATGGCAGAAACCACCACCACGACCTGGTGGCCACGGGATTGAAACTTCGCTATGCGCCGCGCGACGTTCTTGATGCGCTCAGTGCTGCCGACCGATGTACCGCCATATTTTTGAATAATAAGTGTCACGATTACCCGGCTTCTATGTTTGGAATAACGAACCTTGCCGCAAGCAAAACTGGATTATATGCCGGATCAATTTACAGCCGGTGATGGCAAGAGCTTGCCTCAGAGAATATAGTTTTTTATTTTTTGGATTTTACCTCATTACCGGAAAGAAAACTTGGAACAATTCCAGATAGGCAAAGCAAGCGCCAATTTCTTCCGTTCAGTCGCGGGAACTCGCAACGCGATCGCCGTTTACGACGGTGACTCCGTTCATTTACGCTATGCAGGTCAGTTGGAATTTGCGCCGCTACTTATGGTGAACCCGACAGTAATTCCCTAATGAAGACAGGGGATTCAGCCATTCGCTCCATCATATCTCCTTCCTTTCGCACCTCTCATCCCCGCGAAGCGCCATACGCTTGCGCCGAGGGTAACCCAAGGCTCCCCAAACATGCCAAAATGATAAGTATGAAGGTCCGACAAAGCCTGGCGAGGGGAAAAACCGACGCACTTAATACTTGCATAGAATAAAAAAACGAATTAAATTTATGTATGTGCAATAATTCTATAACATAACCTCAACAATAACCTTTTACCATAACCTGTGAGAGCCGACCCATGAAACTCTTCGAAGAAATATCCAATCCTCGTGAAATCCGCCGCAAATTGGGTCTTAACCAGCATGACTTCTGGAGCAAAGTCGGTGTCACTCAAAGTGGAGGCTCCCGTTACGAAAGCGGGCGGAATATGCCCCGGCCGGTAAGAGAGCTCGTGCGGCTCGTACATATGGAGCATATCGATCTCACCAAGATCAAAAAGGATGATCTGGCCGTGGCTGCATTGCTGAAAAGCCAGAATCCCGATTTGTACAAGAGCCTGAAGAAAGCGGCCAAGGCAAAGTAACAGTCAATATACTCGTCAAGGTACAGCCATTACGCTCCGGTTTGGTTAATGTCATTGAATATCGATGCGAAAATCGGGAAGGCGAGAATTGGAATTCACGGATTCAGCTTGACGGTGAGTCCGAGGGCGCGGATTTTCGTCGAAAATGACTCCATCCACGCCTGACCGATGTTTGTAAGCCTCGGTGCTTCCGGTTGCAGGGACGGGCGTGCAAGCCCATATAGCAATACCCCTTTGAGCAGCCATCCTCCTTGCAGGAATTTCTCTATAAATGTTAGATAGGCGTCCGATTCCAGCTGAGTGGGCGGCAAGCCATCGATTTGAAACACGCAGGTTTGCAGCCAGGTAGGGCATAAAAACGCAGCCAGTTCCAGGTTTTCACGAACCTGCTTCAGGCTCATGCTTGTATTGTTGATGGATCGCCTCCCCTCCCGGGTAACACTATCCAGCTTGAACCAGACCTCGCCGTTGAGCGCTGCCATACGGCGCAAGCCCGCCTGTACGCCAGGCCGCTCAATCAGGCTGCCATTGGTGATCAACACCAGCTTAAGCGCCTCGGGCAGGTCGTAATCGGCTTTCACGCGTCCGATCAGTTCCACCGCCTGTTCAAACTCCCGGGCACTGGTGGGTTCGCCGTTGCCGGAAAATGCGATGTCGTTGATGCGCCGCGCTTCCGGCGGTACTTGTGCCTGCATGAAGTTGCCGTGCAGAATTTCATGCAGAAACGTGCGCAATTCCGCTTCGAGCCTGGTCAGATCAATTACCGGCGCCGTTCCGCGTTTGAGCTCGGGAACCTGGCAATAAATGCAGCGCCAGTTGCATGCATTGTTGGGATTGAGGTTAATGCCTATCGAAACGCCCCCGGCGCGGCGCGACACCACGGGATAGACGTAGGTCATCCCCGCGACATCGCGGCTGTGGTCCTCGACATGCAATCGTTTAGTTCGCTGCAATGTTACAATTCCGATAATCCTAAATCCGGTAGTTGGACGGGGAGAAGTGTACTGTTTTTGGGGTGTAGGGCAAGGCGCAACGACGCGGAATGGTCGTTCCATTCCAAGAAGTTGCAACGCAGCCATGTGCCCCAGAAACTGTGCAATTCTCCCCGTAGCGCCCTCACCCGGAAGGTGAGCGTCAAATAATATGAAATATTGTCATTAATCACAACACTAACCTATTAAATGAGCGGTCAACTACCGGATTTAGGATAATGTTAATTACACGCAGGCTGGAATTCGATGCCGGCCACCGCATACCTTCCCATAATAGCAAATGCCGTCACTTGCATGGGCATCGCTACGCTATTGAAATCACCTTGTCCGGAGACATCATCACTGAAGCGGGCGTCGCCGAACAAGGGATGGTAATGGATTATTCCGAAGTAAAGCGCATCGCCAACACCGTGCTGGTGGACAAATGGGATCACGCATTCCTGGTATATTCCGAAGACGTAAAGTTATTGCAATTTCTTCAATCTCTGGAAGACCATAAAACAGTCGTGCTGGATACGCCACCCACGGCGGAAAATCTCGTGCTCACCGCATTCCGGATACTGGATGCGGCTTATCAGGATACCTATGGCAACCACCTTAGGCTGGAGCAGGTGCGCTTGTTTGAAACGCCCAATTGCTGGGCAGATGCCACGCGAGCCCAGGTATTGAAGATGCGCTGAATAAGTCTTGCGGCTTCGACATTTGCTTTATGCCATCTTTTTGTTACCATGCAAAATGAAAAATTCTGCAGACAAGTCTTTTTACCGTGAGCCCCTCTCCCATGCTAAATCAGCCCGTTCCCGATTTTGAGCTTCCTTCCACCAGCAATAAGGTATTCCGCCTATCCGAGGCGTCCAGAAAAAACCTCGTAATTTATTTTTATCCGAAAGACAACACGCCGGGATGCACCACAGAGGGTCAGCAGTTTCGCGACGCTTATGGCGAATTTAAAAAACTGGACTGCGATATTGTAGGTATCTCGCGAGACAGTATCAAGTCGCACGAAAATTTCAAGGCGAAAATGGAATTCCCTTTCGAATTGCTGAGCGACAGCGACGAAATCGCTTGCAAGCTGTTCGACGTCATCAAGATGAAAAATATGTATGGCAAACAGGTCCGCGGCATAGAGCGGAGCACCTTCGTCATCGATGCGGACGGGATCCTGCGGGCGGAATGGCGGAAAGTCAAAATTGATGGCCATGTCGAGGAAGTACTGGAATTCGTGAAGAACCTGGGCAGAGAAACTCATGAGTCCTAGAAAACCGGCTTCATCTACAGTTTCTCCCGTTACCAAAATCACCCGTTTGCGAACCAAGCCCAAGTTGTTCGTGCTCGACAGCAATGTGCTGATGCATGATCCCACCAGCCTGTTCCGTTTCCAGGAACACGATATTTATATCCCCATGGTAATCCTTGAGGAGCTCGACAATAACAAGAAAGGAATGTCGGAGGTGGCGCGTAACGCGCGCCAGACCAGTCGTTTTCTGGATGAGATCGTCAGCAGTGCGGTAACCGATATTGATCAAGGTATTTCATTGCAGCCGCACGGCAGCAAGAGCGCAACCGGACGGCTGTTCCTCCAGACACAGGCGATCACCAGCGTTTTGCCCATGCGATTGGCCAGCGGCAGCGCCGATAACCAGATCATCGGCGTCGTGAAATTTTTGCACGAAACCTATCCGGATCGTAGCGTTGCGCTGGTGTCCAAAGACATCAACATGCGTATCAAGGCGCGGGCGCTGGGGTTGGCGGCAGAGGATTACTTCAACGATAAGGTCCTGGAAGACACCGATCTTCTCTTTTCCGGGATACAGGAATTACCCACGGATTTCTGGGACAAACACGGCAAGGAAATGGAATCATGGCAGCAATCCGGCCACACGTTTTATCGCGTCAAAGGCCCGCTATGCGCCAGCTTTATCGTCAATCAGTTTGTTTATCTGGAGCATGACAAACCGTTCTATGCCAAAGTCACCGAGCACAGCGGCAAAACCGCCGTTCTGCAGACGCTCAAGGACTACACTCACCAGAAAAATAATACGTGGGGGATCACCGCACGCAATCGTGAGCAGAATTTTGCGCTCAATTTGCTGATGAATCCGGAAGTAGATTTTGTCACGCTACTGGGGCAGGCGGGGACGGGCAAGACGCTGCTCACACTCGCCGCTGGCCTGATGCAAACGCTTGAGCATAAAGTTTATTCGGAAATCATCATGACGCGCGTCACGGTGCCGGTAGGTGAGGATATCGGCTTTCTGCCGGGAACCGAAGAAGAAAAGATGACGCCGTGGATGGGCGCGCTGGAAGATAACCTGGACGTCCTCAACAAAACGGACAGCAGCACGGGAGAATGGGGCCGCGCCGCCACGCTCGATCTGATCCGTTCTCGCATCAAGATCAAGTCGCTCAACTTCATGCGTGGGCGAACTTTCATCAACAAGTTTCTGATAATCGATGAGGCGCAGAATCTTACGCCCAAGCAGATGAAAACGCTCATTACCCGCGCCGGACCGGCGACCAAAGTGGTGTGCCTGGGCAATATTGCCCAGATAGATACGCCTTATTTGTCCGAAGGAAGCTCGGGATTGACTTATGTGGTGGATCGATTCAAGGGATGGAGCCACAGCGGCCACGTAACGCTACAGCGCGGTGAACGTTCCAGGTTGGCCGATTATGCGACTGAGGTCTTGTAGCTTGCAAGCATGTATAGCTTGGCTTGATTAAGGCTCGGAACAAGCCAGCCTGCACCTCTGTGTTCCCTCAGATTACCGGTGCAGTCTCTGAATGAAATTCAGGTGCGCTCGTACGCGTTATTCGGCAGTTCTCAATAATGTCCGGATTTGGCGCAGCTCTCGAATCTGGTGTATTCCCCAAGGAAGGTAAGATCGACTTTGCCAATCGGGCCGTTCCGTTGCTTGCCTATGATGATTTCAGCGATTCCCTTGTCTTGCGTATCCGGGTTATAGACTTCATCCCGATAGATAAAAAGAATCAGGTCCGCATCCTGTTCAATGGCTCCGGATTCGCGCAGATCGGACATGATGGGGCGCTTGTTCGGGCGCTGCTCAAGGCTGCGGTTCAATTGCGACAGCGCGACGACAGGCACTTGCAGTTCTTTTGCCAATGCCTTCAGCGAACGGGAAATCTCGGAAATTTCAGTGGCCCGATTCTCGCCTTGACCAGCTGAGGACATCAGCTGCAAATAATCGACCACGATCAATCCCAGTTCGCCATGCTGGCGATGAAGCCGCCGCGCCCGCGCTCTAACCTCCAGCGCATTCAGCGCCGCGCTTTCATCGATGAAAAGTGGCGCCTCGCTCAGCTTGCCCAGCGCATGCGTCAGCTTGGACCAATCCTCATCCTGCAAGCGGCCGGTGCGAACCTTGTGCTGATCCAGGCGCCCTACCGAGCCCAGCATGCGCATTGCCAGCTGCGCTCCCCCCATTTCCATACTGAATACGGCGACGGGTTTCTCCAGTACCAGCGAAACATGCTCGGCAATGTTGAGCGAAAAGGCGGTTTTGCCCATGGAGGGCCTACCCGCGACAATAACCAGGTCACCCGGTTGAAAGCCGGAAGTCTTCTGATCGAGATCATGGAATCCGGTAGCGATTCCGGTCACATCGCTGGGATTATCCTGATTGTATAGTGTCTCGATACGCTCCACGACCTGCTTGAGGAGCGGTTGAATATCGATAAAACCCTGCTTTCCCCGCGCCCCTGCCTCGGCAATCTCAAACACCTTGGCTTCAGCTTCATCCAGCAGGGTCGCAGCGGAGCGCCCTGCGGGACTATACGCGGAGTCCGAGATCTCCGAGCCGACCTGAGCCAGTCTGCGCATCACTGCCCGTTCGCGCACGATTTCCGCATAACGCCGAATATTGGCTGCGGAGGGCGTATTTTGAACGATCACACCTACATAGGCCAATCCACCTACGTTTTGCAGCTCAGCTGATATTTCAAGCGACTCGGCGACGGTCACCACGTCCGCGGGTTTGCTATGCTCCACCAGTTTGCAAATGTGGCGATAAATGAGCCGATGGTCCTGCCGGTAAAAATCATCCTCGGTGATGACGTCAGCCACCTTATCCCAGGCATAATTATCAAGCATCAACCCGCCCAGTACAGACTGCTCCGCCTCAACCGAATGTGGCGGCATTTTGTAGGATTCAAGCAACTGATCGTTGGTGGCTGCGGTGCGGAATTGAGCCATGGGATCCGGGTGGCGTTACGGGGAAGGGGAAGATTTTACCATCCGTACGATATGGATATACGGAAAAACGAGAAAAGGGCTATAAACAGCCCCTGGGAAACCTCTGAAGAAATCCCCTGTCGAGCCCCTGGTTGTCAACGCTGGGTCGGCAACCAGGACTTGAAATCAAAGGATCATTCAGGGGTATTCAGAACCATCCTGCAGGAGTACCCTGGCGCGGATGGGCGTACTTTCAGGAAGCAGCCTCGCCCAAAACGGAGACAACAATATTTGCCAGTACTTCACTATGCAATGCGATCGTGACAGGGTGGTCTCCCACCTGCTTCAATGAACCTTGGGGCATGCGTATCATTGCCCGTTCAATCTCGAAGCCCTGGGCTTTCAATGCCTCCTCGATATCGGCGTTGGTAACTGAACCGAACAGTTTGCCGTCAACGCCGGCCTTCTGGCTAATCTGCACCATTAATCCGTCCAGTTTTTCCGCACGCGCCTGAGCAGCAGCCAGCACATCCGCGTGGGTTTTTTCCAATTCCGCGCGCTTCACCTCGAACTCGGCAATGGCTGCCTGCGTTGCCCGCTTTGCCTTGCCTTGCGGAATAAGGAAATTCCGCGCATACCCGTTTTTGACTTTGACAACGTCACCCAACTGGCCGAGATTGAGAATTTTTTCCATCAGTATGATCTGCATATCGTCGCTCCTCAGTGCAAATCGGTGTAAGGAAGCAATGCGAGAAAGCGCGCGCGCTCAATAGCAATACTTAGCTGGCGCTGATAACGCGACTTGGTACCGGTAATGCGGGCCGGAATGATCCTGCAGTTTTCATTGATGAAATCTTTCAATAACTCGACATCCTTGTAATCCACGGTTTTAATGCCTTCCGCGGTAAACCGGCAGAATTTCCTGCGCTTGAACAACGGGCGGTTGGCCTTTTTGTCCTTGTCCTTGTCTTTACCATCTTTACGTCTTGAAATAAAACGAGCCATGATTTTTCCTGTCTTGAAATGAGGGCCTGAATAATTTAAATAAGGTCAACTTTGTTCACATGCAGCACCAGCTGCAAGCTCATCCGGCTTTTTTTTGCCAGAAAACCCGCGAGTTTCACCAGCGTATCGGGCGCTATGCCCGCAATGGCTTCAGCCATCTGTGCTAGCGCCACTGCCGAAATTTCGCACTCCACCTGGCGCGGCTTATCTGCTTCGATCTGGCGGGAGACGTGGCTAATCTTGAATTCCGTCACCGCCACCCCCGCCGGTGTGTAACGCAAACTACCGATTTCGATAATCTTTCCGCAAATTACAGTCTGGTTGCAGTTCAATTATTGCCGGGCCTACGTCGCGAGAGTGGTTTCTTTAAGCTCCTCCGCTGCTGGCGCGGCTGACCTTGGTTTTTCTTCGCGCATCATCGGCGAAGGCGTCGTTACCGGCCCGCCCATTTTAGTGGTGAGATGCCGCAATATCGCGTCGTTGAATTTAAATGAATGATCCAGTTCGTCCAGTGTTTCCTGATCACATTCGATGTTCATCAGCACGTAATGCGCCTTGTGAACCTTCTGGATCAGGTAGGTGAGCTGGCGGCGCCCCCAATCTTCCAGGCGGTGAACCTGTCCGTTTCTCGCAGTAACGATTCCGCGGTAACGCTCGATCATCGCGGGAACCTGCTCGCTCTGGTCAGGATGGACGATAAAAACGATCTCGTAATGTCGCATGCAATCTCCTCATGGATAGAGCCTCCCGCGATGCGAACACGGTGAGGCAAGGGTTGAAAAACCGGGTACTATACTGAACCGGGAAAGAAATATCAATTGGCAAAGGCATTTAAACAGGCATCAATGAAGCTCGGATAGTCTCACGCGGGCGCGACAGTGGCTTTTGTAGCAGCCTCCCCAGCGGCTTCCTGGCTAGTGCGCTGCCGGCGAGTCTCGAAGAGGCATATGCCGGCGCTGACAGAAACGTTCAGGCTTTCGACGCTGCCCAGCATGGGGATGGCAACAAGGCGATCACAGACCTCGCGCGTCAGCCGGCGCATACCTTTCCCTTCCGCGCCAAGCACCCAGGCAACAGGCCCCTCCAGCTTCACAGAGTTGAGATCGATGTCCGAATCGGCCGTTGCTCCGATTATCGATATACCGCGCTGTTTCAGCTCCCGCAACGTGCGAGCCAGATTAGTCACGGAAACATACGGCACGGCATCGGCTGCACCACTCGCTACCTTATGCACCGTGGCGGTGAGCCCTACGGCACGGTCCTTCGGCGCGATCACGGCATGAACGCCAAAGGCATCTGCCACCCGCAGGCAGGCGCCCAGATTGTGCGGGTCCTGTATGCCGTCCAGCACCAGAAGCAACGCAGGTTCAGTCAGCGTGTCCAGCACATCGTCTATATCCACATAACTGCGAGAGGCGTCTATATTCGCCGCCACGCCCTGATGGCGCGCACCACCGGCCATCGCCGCAAGCCTGGTGTTATCGCATGAGATCAACCGGACCTCCTGGGTTTCGGCAAGCTTCGCCAAGTCACGCGCGCGCTGGTCCCGGCGCTCGGCATCGAGAAAAATTTCCTTGATGCTGGCAGGATTTTGCCGCAGTCGGCTGGTAATAGCGTGGAAGCCGAATATAAGGCGTATATGGGACATCTATAAATAGATCAATTGAGTAAGTAGATGGGTCAGGAATGTAGCGACTCCGGCTGATCGGAGCCCAATCTATCCTGCGCTCCGGGTTAACGCCGAGTTAACTCTGATCTCCCGTATCGCGCGAACTGGTTCCGGCCAAGACAAAATCGATCTTGCTCGACTCCAGGTCGACTCGCACCAGCTTGACGCTGAGTCGGTCGCCGAGGCGATAACGCTTGCCGCTGCGCTCACCCAGCAACATGTGCTTGCCGGCATCGAAATGGAAATAGTCGCTGGGCAATTCCGAAATATGCACAAGCCCTTCCACATAAATACCATCCAGCGCCACGAAAAGGCCAAAGCCGGTTACGCCGCTGATCACGCCTTCAAAGCGCTCGCCTATTCTGTCCTGCATGTAATAGCATTTAAGCCACAACTCTACATCGCGACTGGCATCGTCTGCACGGCGCTCTGTCTGTGAGCAGTGCACACCCAGTTCATGCCAATCGCCGGGAGAATACGTTCCGCCATTCAATACTGTCTTGATCGCACGGTGCACCAGCAGATCGGGATAGCGCCGGATAGGTGAAGTGAAATGGGTATATGACTCGTATGCAAGCCCAAAATGGCCAATGTTGTCCGGGCTGTAAACCGCCTGGCGCAAGGATCGCAACATCACTGTCTGCAAGAGCTGCGCATCCGGTCTATCCTTGATTTTACTCAGCGTCCTGGCGTAGTTTTTAGCGCTCGGCTCGTCGCCGCCGCTTAGCTGCACGCCGAATTCCTTGAGGAAATCACGCAGGGCAAGCAGCTTTTCCGGGGTAGGGCCTTCGTGGATACGATAGAGCGTGGGTTGTTTATGTTTCTGCAAGAAATCCGAGGCACACACGTTCGCCGCCAGCATACATTCTTCGATCAACCGATGGGCATCGTTGCGCTTCACGGGAAGAATGCACTCGATTTTTCCCTGATCGTTGAAAATCATCTGGGTTTCAATCGTTTCAAAATCGATTGCGCCCCGTTTGCCTCGCGCCTTGAACAACACCTTGAATAGTTTGTAGAGCAACTGAATGTGCGGAAGAAGGCTCTTGTATTGCTGGGCATCCTCACCCTTGGGATCTTCCAGCATCGCTGCCACTTTGGTGTAGGTCAACCGTGCCTGGGAAAACATGACTGCGGGATAAAAACGATACTCCTGAAAATCGCCCGCTGCATCAATGCTCATCTCGCATACCATGCACAAACGCTCCACCTGCGGGTTAAGCGAACATAGACCATTTGAAAGCACTTCCGGCAACATCGGAATAACGCGCCGCGGGAAATAAACCGAGTTGCCTCGATTCAAAGCCTCGCGATCGAGCGCATCCGTGGGGCAAACGTAGTGGCTGACATCCGCAATGGCTACATATAGCTTGTAACTTTTCCCGTCGCGCTCGCAATACACCGCGTCGTCAAAATCGCGTGCGGTTTCCCCATCTATCGTCACCAGCGGTAAATGACGAATATCCTCCCTATCGGCCAGATCCGCTTCCAGCACGCTATCGGGGAATCTGACTGAACGCTCTTCCACTTCTGGTGGAAACTGATGGGGCAAATCGTGTTTCCGGAGAGCAATTTCGATCTCCATGCCGGGGGCGGTATACTCACCCAGAATCTCGACGATGCGGCCGATGGGCTGCGCGTTCTTGCTGGGCTGCTGGATGATTTCGACCATCACCACCTGGCCCGCCCTGGCGTTCATGGATTCTTCCGGCGGGATCAGAATATCCTGGCTGATACGCCTGTTCTCCGCCTCCACGAACAAAATGCCGTGATCGGCGTGCAAGCGGCCAACCAGTTGAGTGACGGCACGCTCCAGCACCTCCACAATAGTGCCTTCCCTGCGTCCACGCCTATCCACCCCAATTTCGCGCACCATCACACGATCGCCATGCAGCGCCTTGTGCATTTCCTTGGCGCTCAAAAACAGATCCGGACTACGATCGTCGGGTACCAGGAAGCCGAAACCATCCGCATGCCCCTGGATCCTCCCCTTGATAAGATCGAGCTTGTCCACCACGCAGATATCGCCCTTCCGGTTACGCATAATCTGACCCTCGCGTAACATCGCGGAAACACGGCGACTGAAAATTTCGTTTTCTTCGTCCGTAATTTCCAGCAGGCTCTGCAATGCTTTCTCATTCACGGGAACGCCATGCTCTTCCAGAATCTGGAGCATGAATTCGCGGCTCGGCAGCGGATGACCATATTGAAGCTTCTCGCGCTCAAGATGAGGATCAAGATCGCGGAGTTTGCGTTTCTTCTTAATTGACAAAGCAATGGTTTCCTATAAAATTGCGACCTCTGCCCCGCACCCTGTATCGTAAGTCCCACTCCGGACAGGATGCGAGCATTGCCCAGATGGCGGAATTGGTAGACGCACTAGGTTCAGGTCCTAGCGGTGGCAACACTGTGGAGGTTCGAGTCCTCTTCTGGGCACCAGGTTATATTCTTCAAGACCCCTCTCTCCGGCGTGTTCATTGCCTATCAGGCATGTTACGCCTATCACTTGATTCAACTATTGCGGTATTCAATCCACTCCATTTGCTGCCTGCTCCGTCATTTTTCCGTCAGGAATTTCATTGCGGCGTATATCAGGAAACAGGGCAAAGGGCGGTACGTCGAAATAGACAAAGAAGACATTCGGAAGCACGCTACTTCTGACTCAAAAACAGAAGCGCTAAATAAACGGCTGATGCCGAGGTCTTGATTATAGCAGCGAGTATCGCCACTTCTCGAACAAGCGCTGAACTTGCCGGAACTGTGTCGTCTGACGAAATCATTGCAAGCGGTGAATCGCCACTCGCAAACACCAGCAGTGTGACAGAAATGCATCAGTCTTGAAATAGTTCTCTTGTATGTATCCTGTATCGGCCCTATATTTCTTATGATAAGCGGGTTGATCAGACTTCTATCAGCCGAACTGTGCCGGATCAAGTAATTTCTAGCTGTAAAATCTTACAGCTATCCATGAACGCCAATCCATTGTCTCATAGCGTACTTACCTGCCATTCAATAGATGGCCGAATCATGGCTCTTTAACAGAAGAAAATCTATGCCATCCAGGGCTTTAACCGGACTTCAATCTCTAACGCCGGCGAATGGAGCATGTCGGAACATTCATAGCCGGACTTAGCGCGGAATTGCAATTGGTGATGACCAACCCGATTTTGCCGCCGCGCGCCGCAAAGCGCCGTTTCCCGAGTTCCTTGTCCTGAATATTCCGTCTGCTATTTCCCATCTTCAAAAGACAGCGGTAATGCCACTAAAACCAGATCCTGCATCCTTCTTATGACGATTGCAAAACAGGCCTAATTTTTGCCGTATGAAACCCTGCGAGAGAAAACAGAAAGCGGCAATCTTATTCCTTTCAATTCACATTGGAATAAAGTGAAGCAGATTTTCGTCGTTAACTATGTAGCGACTCACTCGAAATCAGTGTCTATCGCACATGGCAAAAAATTTTCTATCCTTTATAAACGATATGCATATGCATGGCTTGTTTCCCCCACACTCATCGATAAGCGATGCCCCCGAAGCGGGCCGATTTGCGCAGAAAACACACTCTGGCCCTTGCTTTCCAATCTTTGGCAAAAGCTTCTTCATCATGAAACCGGCGGCTGGAAGGACGAGCGAACGGGGCTCAGCCGGACTGACCCGCCTTCTCCGGTCAGTTGATCAGCAAAGAAATCTCATAAGTAATGGATTGCGAGCGACGTTACTTTTGGGCTCTTCCAAATGAACGACGTCGTGGCCGCTTTCAACGAATATTTCGAAATTATCCATGTCGATTCTCCGGAATTGCTACGTGAGGTATTTCGCCTGCGCTATCAAGTGCTATGCATCGAGCAGCGTCTTCCCGGTTTTGACGTGTCCTGTTATCCGGAAGGGTACGAACGCGACAGCTATGATGACCATTCATCTCATATTCTTCTACAGCACCGTTCCTCTGGTGATTATGTAGGAACAGCACGTCTGATATTGCCCGATCCGGTGAATGTGGAAAAACCATTTCCCATCGAGCAGCATACCCAGTTTGATCCGGCACTTATTGATGTCCATGCGTTACCGCGACGTAATACAGCCGAAATATCGCGCCTGCTTATCGTGCGACGGCTTCGCCAACGCAGAGGTGACAATGAGAAAAAACCTCAAAGGGAGCTTGTTGCAGGGAATAAGCGGCGCTTTCCTCATCCCATCCTGGCGCTTGTTGTTGGCATCATACAAATGTCCGCTCAACACAATATCACACACTGTCTTTCGGTAATGGATCCTTCATTGAACAGATTATTAGCTCCCTATGGACTGCAGTTTGATGCCATCGGACCATTAGCGGACTATCACGGCCCACGTCGACCCTACATCATTGACCTGATCAAAATGCTGGAAACCATTTATGTACACAATAGCGAGATATGGGAATTGATTACGAATTACGGCAGCGTCCGGTTAGGGCCTCTAAAGCATACCTGCGAAATATCGTCGCTGGAAATGTCAATAGCGAGACTTTAGAGTAGAGATGTAGAGATCACTTAGAAGTCAATCACTTCTATCACAACCAGGTGCGTTTCTCAATTGCGCCCACTCTTTTATTCTGCCAGCTATCTCAACGGTGGGGGCTTCAGCCCGGCTGCGGTGCGCAAATGGCATGAATGACAGATCAATAATTTAAACCGTGACAATTAAAAAAAATACCGGTCGTCTTATCCTGCTCTTATATCTGCTGCTCAGCATGCTGTGCACTATAAGCATTGCTCGGGCAACGGATCACTATGAGGTCGTGACTCACCCCGGAGTCAGCGAGAAAACGATTTCCAGGAGCACCCTACGCGCCATCTTCGGAATGCGCCTCCACGAGTGGCCGGACGGCACGGCCATACGGATATTCGTAATGCCGGACGACGCGCCTCTACACGCCATCTTTGCTAAAGAGGCACTGAATGTCTTTCCCTACCAGCTTCGCGCCGCCTGGGATCGATTGGTATTTTCGGGAACCGGTCAAGCCCCCAATACAGTAAGTTCTCCTCAGGAAATGCTTGCCAAGGTCGCCAGCACGCCTGGAGCAATTGGTTATTTAACTAAATCCAGGATGGACGGTAGTGTCAATGTACTCCAGATCAAATAGCCGCTCTCGCAGCCGTTTCCTGATGGCTATCAGGCTCGCTCTCGTGCCGTGCGTGCCGGGCATCCTATGGAGCTGCGCTGTGCAAGCTGAAAAGTTGCCGCAAAATCTGCAAATACATGGCTTTGCAAGCCAGAGCTGGTTGAAGAGCTCCGGCAACAACAACGTTTTCGGAAAAAGCGCTTCTGATGACGGCAGCTTTGACTTCAGGGAGCTGGGATTGAACGCTTCGATGAGGCCACTACCCAAGCTGCAGTTTTCGGCACAGATGCTGTCGCGCTGGGCGGGCAAAGGCAGCCCCGGCAATATCCGGCTGGATTACGGTTTTCTCGATTACACAATGTTCTCCGGCGAGAGCAATCAACTGGGAATACGCCTGGGCAGGATGAAAAACCCAATCGGCTTCTATAACGATACCCGCGACGTACCCTTCACGCGGCCAAGCATACTGCTGCCACAATCCATTTATTTCGACCGCACGCGCAAGCTGGCATTAGCCGCAGATGGCGCACATCTATATGGCGAGCAACGCTCCGATATCGGAAACATTTCATTTCAGCTAGGGGTGGCACGCCCATTGGTCAGAGGTGCGGAAGCAGAGGTAGCCTTGTTGGGTTCGGATAGATCCGGCAGATTCGTGTCGGAAATGTCTTATATCGGCCGTGTCGTTTATGAGCTCGACGAAGGTAGATTTCGCTTAGCATTCAGTGGATCGCAACTCAATATAGGATATAACCCGACAGCAAGTGATCCAATTCAAGCCGGTTCTATCCGCTTTACGCCGCTCGTTTTCTCGGCTCAATATAATGCCGAGCGTTGGAGCCTCACTTCCGAATATGCCCTACGCCATTTCGAATTCAAGAATTTCGGTGTAGCGCCACTCACATTGGATTTCTACGGGGAAAGCTATTACTTTCAAGGTGCATATCGTTTTACTCCTGAATGGGAGGCCGTAATTCGATACGACGTGCTTTATACCGACAGGAACGATCGTAGTGGAAGCAAATGGGCTGCGGCTTCCGGACGCCCTGCACATAACCGCTTCGCCAAGGATATAACTGTGGGGCTGCGCTGGAACGTCACGCCCGAGTTCATGCTGCGCGCCGAATATCACCGGGTCAACGGTACGGGCTGGCTCTCTACCCTTGACAATCCTGTTCCTGGCGATCTGTCCCAGAACTGGAATCTCTTCTCAATCCTCGGTTCCTATAGGTTCTAGCGATAACTTGATGGAGCATAATTTCCATATGAACAAGGTTCAGCCCGACGGCACGGTACGCTCCGCGCCGCCCGGATTTCTGAGCCTGAAATGGAAAGTTCTGCTGCTGAGCAGTTTGATATTGGTCTTTATCGTAGTCTCATTCACTGGAATCACTTATTTGAGCCTGATGAGCGATTTTGAGTCTCAAAGGCGCGCGCAGCACAAGCGTTATGCCAGTGAAGTTGAAGGTTTGATAGATCAGATCTCGAAAGATCTGCATCAGCTTGCTGAATTGCTTCCTTTCCTGGAAGGAATGGGACCAGACCTGCTGGCGGCCAATGGAAAAAACATCGCCGAAACATTCGATCCATATTGGGCATCATTGCAGCTTAATAAGGGTATCGAACTGATACGTTTTTATGATAACTCCAATCAGTTATTGGCAAGCTGGGGTATTCCGGAATCCGACACTCATGAAGGCGTAATGCTGAACTGGATTCGTGAAGTGAATGTGCGAGAACAGCCTATCAGTTCTCTGAACTGCCAGAAAGAATGCACTCAGTTCGTGGTGGTACCTCTGCTGGTAGAGGGCAAGAGTGTTGGCGTCGTCATCATCGGCGCACCTCTGATCGATGCCGTCCTGGGATTCAAGGATGTTTCCGGTGCTGATATCAGCTTGCTTATCAGAGAGCACGACGGTGACAGGAAGAGCACCGAGATGATAATTCCCGGCTGGAATGTTCGGATTGCCGCACACAGCAAAGAAATGAATACTGCAATTCTCACTAAAGTCGCGGAGCGGTATCCCGACTTCAGCCACCTGGAAAACGGCGTTCAGATTGCTTGGGATGACCAATATCTGCAAATCAAACCGCTTTCCGTGAACAAAATAGAAGAGCTCGATAAGGCGCAGTTTATTGTCGTCACCGATATCACCTCCACCATGCATACCATCCAAAGTTCAACACAGCAGAACATAATCATCGGGGCGGTGGGGCTCATGCTTTCCGAGCTGTTATTATTTTTCATTCTCAGCAGGCCATTGTCGCGGCTCAAACATATCGCCTTCACGCTGCCGCTTCTGGCCCGGAGCAGCTTCAAGAATTTCCGGTCGGAGCTTCATACCGATGGCCAGAAACCATGGCTGAAAGATGAAATTGGCATGCTTGATGAAACAGCCGTGGCCCTATCCTATCAACTGGAGAAACTTGAAGACCAGGTCGCCGATCGGACTCAGATATTGGCGAGGAAGATGAATGAATTAAGCAAGGAACGGGATTTCATCACAAATCTGCTCGACATCGCGCAAGTCATTGTAATGACGCAGAACGCCGGCGGTGAAATTCTCACACTAAATGCTTACGGCGAAACGCTTATCCAGTATATGGAAAAGGAGCTGCAGGGAACACCGTTCATCAATCTCCTTACGCCTGATGGAGATATGCGCGATCTTCCCACCTACCTTGAGGAGGTACGCTCTGACCAAAGAGACCAATTGCGTCATGAAGCCAACGTCCTATGCAGGGATAAATCGACAAGGCATATTCTCTGGTTGCATTCCCGCCTGACTCGACATACCGAGAATGACCCGGCAATGCTCTCGGTAGGGCTCGATATGACCGAACATAAACGCACAGAAAGCCGACTGGCATGGCTGGCTGACCATGATCCCCTCACCAACTTGTATAACCGGCGCCGTTTTCAGGAAGAACTGGAGCAAATGCTGAATCTGGCAGCCCGCTATGAACATTCGGGCGCGCTGCTATTCTTTGACCTGGATCAGTTCAAATATATAAACGATACGAGCGGACACCAGGCAGGCGATGCTTTGCTGAAAATGATCGCGCACATGTTGCATGGCAGCGTACGCAGCGTAGACATACTCGGACGTCTGGGCGGCGATGAGTTTGCAGTGATACTGCCTCAAACCACGGCGGAGGGAGCAATAGAAGTCGCAAAAAATGTTCTTGTTTGCCTGAATCAGGGAAAGATCACCATAAACGGCCGAAGCCATAAGGCGTCGGCCAGCGTTGGTATTGCGGTTTTTCCCGAGCATGGAAATAACGTGCACGACTTATTGGCGGCGGCGGATCTCGCCATGTATCAAGCCAAAGAAGCGGGACGAGGTGGCTGGCATCTGTTTTCAAACGAGGAAAAGACCCGGGAGCGCATGCATACCCTCGTATATTGGAAAGAAAAGATCGAGCATGCGCTTTTGAATGAACGATTCTTGTTCTATTTCCAGCCCATCATGCATATCGCGAACAAGACCGTTGACCATTACGAAGTGCTGCTACGCATGCTCGACGATAATGGAACCGTGCTTGCTCCTCAATATTTTATACCGGCAGCAGAGCAAACCGGCCTTATCCATGCCATCGATCATATGGTTTTACGGAAATCCATTGCTCAAGCGGCGGAAATTCAACACAACGGGCTGCGTGTCCGCTTTTCGATAAACCTTTCAGCCCATGCATTTCATGATCCCGAATTGCTATCGATCCTGGAGGAAGCTTTCACTCAATATAACGCGGATCCTTCAAACTTCATGTTTGAGATAACCGAGACGGCGGCGTTAGAAGACTTGTCCGCAGCGCGAGAGCTCATGGAAACGATTAGAAAGCTCGGCTGTAGCTTTACACTGGATGATTTCGGCGTCGGCTTCTCTTCGTTCTATTACATACGGCAGCTTCCCATCGATGTGGTGAAAATCGATGGTTCGTTTATACGCAATCTGGCGGACAGCCCCGACGACCAGATACTGGTAAAAGCGCTATGCGATGTGGCACGGGGATTCGGGAAGAAAACAACGGCCGAGTTCGTGGAGAACGCAGCGACTCTATCCCTTCTGGAGAAAATGCATATAGATTACGCGCAAGGCTTTTTCATAGGAACGCCGATCCCCGCGCATGATTCGCCGTTCAAGGAATTTTTGTAGGCGTAGCTTGCATTCTTTCGTGTTCAGCCTCGCTTCGAGAAATACAACGCTGGAGCAACGGCAAAGAATCAAGCAGTGGCCGGTTCAGGACATTACAGGGCATTAGCGCCGGATCCGATAGACGGAATTATTGCTGGATCGTGGAGGCGATGAAGAGAAACGGCTGACCCGCATAACCCATCTCAGGCTTCTTCAGGGTCGGGGTTTTCCGTCAATGCCGGTTTTAACTCGGCGTTGGCTGAACCGGCTTCTGCAAGATTGATTTTACCGGGAATTTTTGGCGTTTCGCACGTTACATCCGCATTTTGCGCACGATGGCGCAAGGCGTGATCCATCAGTACCAGGGCCAGCATTGCTTCCGCGATGGGTGTGGCACGAATACCTACACAGGGGTCGTGCCGGCCGTGAGTTTCCACCAGGGCCGGATTCCCGGCCTTATCCACCGAGCGTCGTCCCAGGCGGATGCTGGAGGTCGGCTTGACAGCGATATTCACAACGATTTCCTGACCGGTAGAAATCCCGCCCACTATACCGCCCGAATTGTTGCTCAAGAATCCGCCGGGCGTAATCTCGTCGGAGTGTTCGGTTCCCCTCTGGGCCACGGCGGCAAACCCGGCGCCGATTTCGACACCTTTTACCGCATTGATGCTCATCATGGCGTAAGCGATTTCCGCATCCAGGCGATCATATACTGGCTCTCCCCAGCCTACCGGCACGCCTTCCGCCACGACACAGATCTTCGCACCGACGGAGTCGCCGGATTTGCGCAGCTTATCCATGAATTCTTCCAGGCTGGGCACCCGATCGGGATCAGCGGCAAAAAATGGATTTTGCCCAACCTCATCCCATCGTTTGAACGGAATTTCCAGGGGCCCCAACTGCGCCATGAATCCGCGTATTACCGTGCCATATCTCGTATACAGCCATTTCCTTGCAATCGCCCCTGCCGCAACCCTTACCGCGGTTTCGCGGGCAGAGGCGCGTCCACCGCCTCGGTAATCGCGTATCCCGTATTTTTGCCAATAAACGTAGTCCGCATGCCCTGGCCGAAAGGTGTCCATGATTTTGCTGTAATCCTTGCTGCGCTGGTCCTCGTTCCGGATCAGCAACGCAATCGGAGTACCCGTGGTCTTGCCCTCGAACACCCCGGAGAGAATCTCGACTGTGTCCGATTCCCGCCGCTGGGTCACGTGGCGCGAGGTACCGGGCTTGCGCCGGTCCAGATCCTGCTGGATATGCTCGGCGGATAACTCCATCCCTGGCGGGCAGCCATCGACGACGCAACCTATCGCGGGACCATGCGATTCGCCAAAAGAAGTAACGCAAAAAAGCTTGCCAAGGGTATTGCCGGACATTTTATTTTCTCGCCAGATCAATGCTTCGAGTTTAACATATCCCTCGTATTTCGCCATTTTCACCCACGTAATCCGATCATGGAAAAACCTGATCCCGACAAGATAACAGGCCCTGGTGGTTTGACCTTGCGCCAGATTCATACACAGGTAAAGCTAAGCACGACTCGTGATCAACGGGAAATCGCTCAGGATGAATCTGCGCAATCGCTCACCCGGTGGCAACGATTGATCCGCTACGCCTGGACCAGGAAAAGAGGAAAAACATGAGGGCCGTGCTGATGAGTACGCCGGGTGCACCGGATGTACTGATATCGGCCGATATACCCATACCCGCACTCACCGATGCATCCAGCGTGCTGGTAAAATTGCACGCTGCAGGCGTAAACCCGATAGACGCCAAGGTGCGCAAGCTCAACATTTATTACCCGGATAAACTGCCTTCGATTCTGGGCTGCGATGGCGCAGGGGTGGTGGAAGCGGTAGGTAGCTCAGTCAGTCGCGTACGCCCAGGGGATGAAGTGTTTTTTTTTTCATAACGGCTTGGGCGGCGCACCGGGAACCTATGCCGAATACACGGTTGTGCAGGAAGATTATCTCGCATTGAAACCGGAGAATCTGACCATGCCGGAAGCTGCCGCTGTACCGGTGGCACTGATTACCGCGTGGGAAGCATTGATAGACCGCGGCGATCTGAGGAGAGGCCAGTCAGTACTGATTCATGCGGGTGCGGGCGGCGTCGGCCATATTGCGATACAGTTAGCTCACCTCTTTAACGCACGTGTTGCCACCACCATTTCGAGTCCGCAGAAGGCCGAGTTTGTGCGATCGCTAGGTGCCGATCTGGCAATAGACTATACCCGGCAGGATTTTGGTGAAGCGGCGTTAAACTGGACGGATGGGTTGGGCGTGAGACTGGTATTGGATACGGTGGGTGGCGAAACTTTTTGCAAATCGTTCGCCGCAACCCGCATGTACGGCAGCGTAGTAACACTGCTCTCGACCACTTGCGACATCGCGTACACCAATATCGCACGGCTACGCAACCTGAGTATCGGTTACGTACAGATAACCACCCCGCTCTACTTCGGCTTGCACCCGGCACGTGTCGCGCAGACTCGCATACTCGAGCGCGGCGCAAAACTGATCGAGCAAGGCCTGCTCAAGGTTCATGTTGATCAGGTGCTGCCGCTGGACCAGGCAGCGGAAGCACACCGACGCATTGAAGCGGGGCATACCCACGGCAAGATAGTGTTGCAGATTGTTTGAACAGCCAGCAGATTCAGCCAGAGATGCATTGATCTACCTGTGAACGCGCTCCAGGCGTTTACTGGAGAACCTGTTCAGGGATTTCCAAGCATCTCAACCCCCCATGCTACCCCAAAGCCGGTGACGTCGCTTCCTACGACGCCCAATCCACTTTTGCTATTGCTGGCGGACAGATCCATGTGCAGCCAGGGTACATCGTCCACGAACCGGTTGAGGAAGCGGGCGGCGAGAATATGATCGGCCTCGCCCTCCAACGAGCACTGCTTGATATCGGCAATTTTGCTTTCCAGTTCCGCATCATAGTCGGCATCCATCGGAAATGCCCAGATTCGCTCGCCCGTCGCTTTTCCGGCGGTTAATGCTTTCTGTACCAGATCCTCCCGATTACTGAAAATGCCACTATAATGCGATCCGAGCGCGACGTGCATGCTCCCGGTCAGCGTCGCAAAATCGATCATCACATCGGGCTTCTGCCTTGCCGCCAGAGTCAGCGTGTCCGCCAGTACCAGCCGTCCTTCTGCGTCGGTGTGGATAATCTCGACAGTGGTGCCATTCAGGGTCGTTATGACGTCGTTCTGTTTGTAGGCATGCGGGCTGATGTGATTTTGAGCAATGGCGAGCCAGCAATCGATATTCACCAACAGATTGGCGCGAGTTGCAGCTAATAAAATCCCTAACGCAACTGCCGAACCGTTCATATCCTCATGCATGCCGTGCATGTGGCGGGCCGGCTTCAAATTATGGCCACCGGTATCAAAGCAGATGCCTTTTCCCACCAGCGCCACGGTTTTGTTCGCCTTCTTCACGCGTCGTTGCAAATGCACGATGGCGGCATCTTCGGGATCGCTACCCTGCGCCACGGCAACAAACGCTCCGGCACCCATTTTACGCAGCGCCTTGACATCGAATTCCTGATACTTCCAGCCTTCGGTGCCAGCGAGCTTCTTGACATGCCTGCGATAGAGCTCCGGCGTTAATTCGTTGGGTGGCAGTATCGTAAGTTCACGCGTCACCAGATTACCTTCCGCTTTGGCGGCTAATAGCGCAAAGCTGTCCGCTTCCTTATGGCCGTGCACGACAATTCGGGCGAGCGGCCGCCGCCGCGTGTTTTTTTTGTCTGTTTTCCGGGAAGGCAGCACCGGGCCATTAATCCAGGCTGCATATATTGCCAGATGCGCGAAAGCGCGCCTTTGGTCATCATTGCCATAGACCGCAAGATTTATTTCCGCAGGGGTTTCCTCCAGCAACAATTGCACGGCTTTGCGTATGGATGTTTGCTGCTCGAATACAGACTTGCTCAAATCCACCGCCACCCAAACGCATAAGGAACCGCTCTCGATATTGGCTGCCACTGGATTACCCGCGATCTCCCCCAACTGCATTTTTCGACGTGATAATAAGGTTTCCAGTATATTTTTCCCCAAAAAATCAGGCTTATTCCGAAGCTTATCCGATGGGGCGGATTGCGGCAGTACGACCAGAATATGCGTTGCCTTGGTAGACGAGCTTATGGATGAAGCGTTTTGTGTCAATGATGCAAGCATTGGCTGTCCTCGAAATAAGTTATAAGCGATACTCGCAGCCTGTCGGACTCAAAGGAAATCGGCTGCAAAAGCGTCTGGCTGGTTCATATTTCGCTGCTTTTTCGACCAATAGAATAACTATTGGTCTTCAAAATCCCCAAAATCTACCCTCACCCAGTCACTTTTTCGCTGCGATTCTTCAAGTCCGACAGGCTGCCAAGTATGAATGCTATTATAATACAGGGAATTGTCTTGAATTCTCTATGCAGGTTCCGTTGATCCAGACTTTCTCCTATCATTCCCATCGTTCTATCGTTCGCCCGTAATGCGCCAATATCTTGAACTCATGCAGCACGTGCTCGAGCACGGACACAAGAAATCGGACCGCACGGGTACGGGCACGCTTTCCGTATTTGGCCACCAGATGCGCTTTACCTTATCGGAAGGCTTTCCGCTGGTGACGACCAAGAAATGTCATTTGAAATCCATCATTTACGAACTGTTGTGGTTTTTGCGCGGTGATACGAACATCCGGTACCTCAACGACAACGGCGTTTCCATCTGGAACGAGTGGGCTGACGAGAATGGCGATCTGGGCCCGATATACGGCCACCAGTGGCGATCCTGGCCAGTCGAGGGCGGAGGCCATATCGATCAGCTTACGCAGGTAATCGAGCAGATCAGGCATACTCCTGATTCGCGGCGCATGCTTGTTTCTTCCTGGAACGTGGGTGAGCTATCCCGGATGAAATTGGCACCGTGCCATGCCTTGTTTCAGTTCTATGTGGCTGACGGCATGCTCTCCTGCCAGCTTTATCAGCGTAGCGCCGATATCTTCCTGGGTGTGCCATTCAATATTGCGTCGTACGCCCTGCTGACCTTGATGGTAGCGCAAGTCTGCAATCTAAAACCTGGCGATTTCGTGCACACCTTGGGGGATGCGCACCTTTACCTCAGCCATTTGACGCAAGCCCGGGAACAATTAAACCGAAAGCCGAGGCCTCTGCCCGTGATGAAATTGAATCCGGCGGTCAACAGCATTCTTGATTTCAGGTATGAGGATTTTATGCTGGAAGGTTATGACCCTCATCCGGCCATCAGGGCGCCAGTCGCGGTATGAGCGTTCGACTCTCCGCTTTGGTGGCAACGGCACAGAACCGAGTCATCGGCAAGAATAACGAAATGCCGTGGCGACTACCGCCCGATCTGAAGCGCTTCAAGACGCTTACCATGGGGCACCCCATTATCATGGGGCGCAAAACCTATGAATCCATCGGCAGACCGCTGCCCGGGCGTACCTGTATTATTGTTACAAGCCAAACCGGGTACGAAGTTCAGGGCGCTATCGTCGTGCATTCAATAGCTGAAGCGTTGAGAGCCTGCCACGATGACAAAGGAAACGAAGATAAGCCTGTAGCGACGCGTGATGCGGAAAGCTTTGTTATCGGCGGGGCCGAAATATTCCAGCAAATGTTGCCGCTGTGCGACCGATTGTATGTTACAGAAATTCAGAGGGATTTCGATGGCGACGTGCTATTTCCCGAATTCAATCACGAGGAATGGAAGGAAACGTCCCGGGAAAAACACCGCTGGGATGACAACGGCCTGAAATACCATTTTGTGGTATTTGACCGAAAAACAGGTAAGGGAACTTATCCCGGCGGTTATACTGGATGATGCTGAAACAGTGACGGGACCACTCGTTGGGTCCCCATCACTGTTTATCCGACAATCAGCAGTTAGAGAACAACCACATCCGGTAGTGGAAAACCATTGAAATTGCTGGCGTAGGCAGTCGTGTAAGCACCGGCATTGGGAATATAGATGAAATCCCCTTCCTGGATATCTTCCGGCAGCATTTCATCACGCATCAGAATATCCACCGAATCGCAGGTCGGCCCGGCGACACACCATGGAATGTCGTGCCCGCTGCGGTCGGAAAGAATTTCATAGCGTAGACCTTCGGTGACTTCGATCACGCCGCCAAACATACCTGCGTCCCAATACATCCAGCGCTTACCATTGCGGGTGGCTGTGCCTACCACGCGACAAACAAAATAAGCTGCATCGGATACCAGATAACGCCCCGGCTCGGCCATGATACGAATTTCCTTCGGCAGATCCGCGATGGCCGCATTCACCACCTCGCCTATTACCTCTATTGACGGAATGGGCTTGATATGACGGACGGGATAGCCGCCACCGATATTGAGCAGGCGGGGGGATAAACCAACCCGGCGCATGTCCGCAAAAACCTTTTTGGCGCGTTCGATGCCCACTCGCCAATTCTGCGGATTACGGCATTGTGAGCCCACATGGAAAGTCACGCCCGCAAGATCGGCCTTGAGTTTTACCGCTTCATTGATGATGCCCTTGATCTCGGCGGCGTGCGTACCGAATTTTCCGGCCAGCGGCCAATCGCTGCCGATGTTCGGCGTGTCTATGCGCAGATACATCTTTGCATCAGGCTTGACGCTCACAATCTTGCGTAGTTCCTCGACACTATCCAGCACATACCATTCCACACCTTTTGATGCCGCATATTCCAGATAAGCGCGCGACTTCATCGGATTACTGTAATAAATTTCTGCAGCGGGAACGCCTAGGCTGAGCAGAAGATCCAGTTCCGAAATGGAGGCGATTTCAAACCCGACGCCTTCCTCGATCAAAGCGCTGAGTACGCGCGGATCCGGATTCGCCTTCACCGCATAGTGCGGCTGCACCTGTGGCATGGCAGTTTTGAATCGGCGGGCTTTAGTACGGACAATATGGCTGTCAACCAGCAGAAACGGCTTGCTGTAGCCTTTTTTCAAGGCTGCCTGGACATGTTCAAAATCCAGTCTGACTTCGGGATGGGTGTCGAATATTTCTTCGGCGTCTACTTTGCGCCGTAGGGCCGTGGTACGCATTTGCATGAGAGTCTTCCTCTTTAAAGACGCTACGTGACGGGAGTATGAATATTTACCAGATCAGCCGGGACGAAGTAGTTTGCTTTGCTTTTCATGATGACCTCCTATTCCTGATTACACATTCGTAAAAAAGCGGATTATAAACTTCATTCCGCTGGAATCAAGCGTTTTTTTTAGCTCGGAAAAAAATCATATACCCATCGGGAATGGTCGCAAAAGAACCGCCTTGGCAACTCGTCATAATTGACGGCGCCAGGAGAGAATTCACACGCCACAACAGGGTTTAATATTTATTTACAACAAAGACTTACGATTTTCATGGGAACACATCGGGCATAAGGCGAGGTGATCGACCTCTGCTGCATTTATTGCAGGTATCGGACAATTGGCCGAGGTGCGGCCATTGCTGCAAAAAATCAGATTTTCGGTAGCGTCACACCATGCTGCCCCTGATATTTTCCACCCCGATCTTTATACGAAACCTCGCATACTTCATCGGACTCGAAGAAAATCACCTGAGCCACTCCCTCATTCGCATAAATCTTTGCGGGAAGCGGTGTCGTGTTGGAAAATTCCAGTGTGACATAACCTTCCCACTCCGGCTCAAATGGGGTGACGTTGACAATAATGCCGCAACGCGCATAGGTGGATTTGCCGAGGCAGATGGTAAGCACATTGCGCGGGATGCGGAAATACTCAACGGTGCGCGCGAGTGCAAAGGAATTGGGCGGGATAAGGCAAACGTCGCCCTTCACGTCGACGAAAGAATTCGAATCAAAATTCTTGGGGTCGACAATAACGGAGTTTATATTGGTAAACAGCTTGAATTCATCCGAGCAACGGATATCGTAGCCGTAACTCGATGTCCCGTATGAAACGATCCGGTGGCCATTGGCGTGCTTGACCTGATTGGGCTCGAAGGGCTCGATCATGCGGTGTTCCGCCGCCATGCGGCGAATCCACTTATCCGACTTTATGGTCATTTTTAAAAAGAAGAAGAGAATGCCGGGAGAATGTCAGTCGTGAATGGGATGAGCGTAGGCAGACACACGCACCCTCATCCATTCGTTTGTTTTCCTGGGGAAATCAAGTATCCTCGATTACGATCTTCGCAAACAGCGCGGAATGATCCAGCGATAATTCATCGACCTTGACTGCGATGCGACGCGCAATGCTGCGATAAGTTTCTGCTATCCTCCCGCCCGGGTCTGCGGCAACCGTCGGCATACCGGCGTCGGTATGTTCGCGGATTTTTATGTCGAGCGGCAAGGACCCAAGAAATTCGACCTCATAATCCTTGCACATTTTCTCCCCACCACCGGCGCCGAAAACATGCTCCTCGTGACCGCATTGTGAACAGATGTGAGTGCTCATATTCTCGACAATTCCGATAATGGGAATACCCACTTTCTGGAACATCTTCAGTCCTTTGCGTGCATCGAGCAGCGCAATGTCCTGAGGGGTGGTAACGATGACGGCACCCGTAACCGGCACTTTCTGCGCAAGCGTCAACTGGATGTCGCCGGTTCCCGGCGGCATGTCCACGATAAGATAATCTACATCTTTCCACCGGGTATCGTTCAACAACTGCTGCAATGCTTGCGTAACCATCGGTCCGCGCCACACCATCGGCGTTTCCACGTCAATCAAGAAACCGATTGATATGGCCTGAATGCCATGTGCCTTCATCGGTTCCATGGTCTTGCCGTCGAGGGATTCGGGACGGCCGGCAATGCCCAGCATCTGGGGCTGCGAAGGGCCGTAAATGTCGGCGTCGAGGATGCCGACGGAAGCGCCCTCCGCGGCAAGCGCCAGTGCCAGATTGACCGCCGTGGCGGACTTGCCCACCCCACCCTTTCCGGACGCTACCGCGATGATATTCTTGACCCCCGGAATGAGCTTTACGCCACGCTGCACGCTATGAGCTACGATCTTGCTCGTGACATCGACATTCACATTACCAATACCGGGAATACTTTTGAGCTTGTCAACCGTCTGCTTGCGTATACTTTCCACCACGCTTTTTGCCGGGTAACCCAGCACGATATCAAGCGAGACATTATCGCCCTCTATTTTGATATTACGCGCTTCATTGCCGGTTACGTAATCCTTACCCGTGCTGAGGTCGATAATTTCCCTGAGGACAGACTGTATTTGCTGTTCCGTGATAGGCACGTCTGCATACTCCTTTATCTGCGGCACTAATGATGACCTCGAATATTAACAAATATCAGGGTCGAGAGTCTGCCGAGATGAAGATAAAGCGTCCACCCGTCCCAGAACCGGCCGGAACCAATTCTTATAGCTTGAAGAAAACAGGGCTCACTCCGCCCTGGTCAATAAACAACTGTTTCCTTCAGTTCAACAGGTTGCCGGGCTTACAGTTTGTTACAATCACGTTTGGTGCAATCTCTATAGGCAATTGATGAACAAGCGAAAAATTCTGGTTACTTCAGCGCTACCCTATGCTAACGGCAGCATCCATCTCGGGCATCTGGTGGAATACATTCAGACCGACATCTGGGTCCGTTTCCAGAAAATGCAAGGCCACGAGGTACATTACGTGTGTGCCGACGACACTCACGGCACGCCGATCATGCTGCGCGCCGAACAGGAAGGCATTACGCCCAAGCAGTTGATAGACCGCGTATGGCAAGAGCATAAGGCCGATTTTGATGGCTTTCATGTTGATTTTGACAATTATTACACCACGGATGCGCCCGAGAACCAGGCATTTTGCGAGGATATCTATCGTCAGCTCGAAGCAAAGGATCTGATCGTCAAGCGCTCCGTCGAGCAGTTTTATGATCCGGTGAAGCGGATGTTTTTACCGGACCGGTATATCAAGGGAGAATGCCCGAATTGCCATGCCAAGGAACAATACGGCGATTCGTGCGAGGCATGCGGGGCCACATATTCGCCCACCGATTTGATCGATCCTTACTCCGCCGTTTCGGGAGCGAAACCGGAACGCCGCGCTTCCAAACATCACTTCTTCAAGCTTTCGGATCCCCGTTGCAAGGCTTTTCTCAATGGTTGGGTTTTTGAATCGTTTTCGAGCCAGTCCGGCGCCAACTCCGAAATGAAGCCACGACTCCAACCCGAAGCTGCCAACAAGATGAATGAATGGCTTTCAGCGGGCTTGACGGACTGGGATATTTCTCGTGATGCGCCCTATTTCGGCTTTCCGATACCCGGTACCGCCGGCAAGAAATTTTTCTATGTCTGGCTGGATGCACCCGTCGGCTACTTCGGCAGCTTCGAAAATTACTTCAAACAGAAGCAAAAATCTCAAGCCGAGATCGATGAATTTCTTCGGCCCGGCGGCAACACCGAAATGGTGCATTTTATCGGCAAGGATATTCTCTACTTTCACGCACTGTTTTGGCCCGCGATGCTGGAATTCTCGGGCTATCGCACGCCCACCCAGATCTATGCTCATGGGTTCCTTACCGTCAACGGGCAAAAAATGTCGAAGTCGCGCGGGACATTCATTACTGCGGACAGCTATCTCAAACAGGGCTTGAATCCGGAATGGCTGCGCTATTATTACGCCGCCAAGCTCAACGACAGCATGGAAGATATCGATCTCAATTTCGATGATTTCATCGCGCGGGTCAACAGCGACCTGATAGGCAAATACATCAATATAGCCAGCAGATGCGCCGGATTTATCACCAGGAAATTCGACGGGAGGCTTACGCACACTATCTCCGAAGCGAACCGGAAATGGTTCAATCAGTTTCTTTTCTGCCAGCTTGGCGAAGGGGATACGTTCCTGGGGCGTCATACCTCCATTGCAAATTTTTATGATCGCAGGGAATTTGGCAAAGCCATAAAGGAAATAATGCTGGCAGCGGACGTTGCCAATCAATACGTGGATCGAACGAAGCCATGGCTTCTGGCAAAAAATGATGAAAACGACCGGGAATTGCATGAGGTGTGCAGTGTTGCGTTGAACATGTTCCGCATTCTCACCGTTTACCTGAAACCGGTCCTGCCGAAACTTGCCGCACAAGCGGAGCAATTTCTGGGGGTAAGCCCTCTCATCTGGAAGGATGCAAATTCGCAGAACAGGCTGTTAGCAGACGGCCACCGGATCAATGATTACAAACATCTGATGACTCGCCTCGACGCCAAACAGATCGAGATGCTTATCGATGCCAATAAAGAAAGCCTGAAGCCAACAGTACAGCCACCACAAACCACACAAACCGTGCAAGCGGTGGAAAAAAGCCCAGTCGCTCCCTCCATCCCTGCAACGGGTGGAACGGGTATCAATAGCACCGCAGCGGCATCCATTACAATTGACGATTTCGGCAAGATCGACCTCAGGGTGGCAAAAATCATCAATGCCGAACATGTAGAAGGCGCGGATAAACTATTGAAGCTCACGCTGGATATCGGAACGGAGCAGCGTACCGTCTTCGCAGGAATAAAATCCGCCTACGATCCTGAACAGCTCACCGGCCGCCTGACTGTCATGGTAGCCAACCTTGCGCCACGCAAGATGAAATTCGGCATATCCGAAGGGATGGTGCTGGCCGCGGGTGATGGCGATGGGCCTTATCTTCTCTCTCCCGATGAAGGCGCACGGCCGGGAATGAAAATAAAATAGCGCTGCGGCTGGCGATAAAGAAAAAGATCAAGCGTCGAGATTGAAGGTCATACGCTCGAGCGAAATCATAGGCCGCACATGATTCCCGAGCGCGTCTATTATGCCATATGATTTTTTGTAACGACGTGGCAAACATTGCTTCACTCCGGCCGATTCACAAAAATCCCAAAAATTCGGCCCACTGACTCAGTGCGCTGATTCGTTCCCAAGCGGGATCGCACTCCCCTACCTCTAGCACTCCAGCAGCCTCTCGGACTTAAAGGAAATCGGCTGCTAAAGCGTCTGGCCGGTCCATATCCTCACCCAGTCACTTTTTCGCTGCGATTCTTCAAGTTCGAGAGGCTGCCAGGGCATCCCAAACCCATAAAGTCACTCTTGGCCACGGCTATTCTCGGTAGTACCTATTTGAAATTTTTGAGTAAAGCATAGCGCTAGAACGCATGTCGCCAGCGGGTGCGGCAATATGCCACATGCGACAATATGCCACATTCCTAATTTCATAAATTTGTTTTACATTTCCCATCAGCATGCATATGAGCGTTTGCGGTAGCGCTCCGGGAGGCTGGGATCAGCCTGGCATATGGTGCTTCCCGACCTCGCCGCCGTAAGCTGTTGGCACCGCGAAAAGCACATTCCAATTGATGACGACAACATACTACAAGTCGTTACAGGATATGGTAGTGACATTATCCGGCTGCGTCTTTTGACGCAACCATTCAAGAAAAAGAATAAAAATGAGAATGAGAAATATTGCATTGACCATAACGTTCGTAACAACAGGTTTTTCAGGATTTACGATGGCACAGACTACAACGCAATCCTCCACTACCGCGCTGACTCCAGTCGTTGTGACGTCCAATCCGATCATTGATCGCGTGCGCATCGATCCGTTTTCAAGCACATCCGCGGTGGTTACCGAAAGCCAGCTTCGCGATCAGAATGCGTTCGATCTCGCGGCCGCGCTGCGCCGTACCCCAGGGGTGCAAATATCACGCTACAACCCGGTGGGTGCTTTTGGTGGCGATCAAGGCGGCGCGGTCTTTATACGCGGAATGGGTGTCAGCCGGCCCGGCAGTGAAATCAAGACTTATATTGACGGTGTTCCATTTTACATGGGCGTCTGGAACCACCCATTGCTCGATCTATTGCCGGTCAATGGCATGCAATCCATCACTGTCTACAAAAGCCCCCAACCTCAAATCAACGGTAATAACTTTGCGTCGATCAATCTGGAAACCAAGCGCGCAACCGAGGATGGCATACAGGCAGGCGCAAGGATTTCCGGAGGCTATTTCAACACCTTTATCGAGCAAGCGGATCTGGTTGGCCGCAAAGGTGATGTGGATTTCATGCTGGCGCAAGGTCACGCCCAATCGGATGGCCAGCGACTCAATGCGAGCGGCGAACTGAATAATGTGATGGGCCGCATCGGCATGCGGCTGGGTGCAAACTGGTCGGTTGGCACAAGCTTTCTTTTTGTCACCAACACCGCCCGCGATCCAGGCGATAACCGGTTGCCGAGACCCGCGGTGGCGCCGCAATACAATACCCAGGCAGGATTGGTCTCCGCTTTTATATCGCATCGTCACAATGACTGGCGCGGTGATCTACGTTTTTATTACAGCAAGGGGGAAGGTAACTGGCTGCATCAGTCCGGCCTGGATGGGGATACGCTTACCAATTTCGAAACGATAGGCGTGCGCTGGAAGGAGCAATTCTCTCTATGGAAGGGCAGCGCCATTGTTGCCGGACTGGACAGCGACTGGATTTCGGGCAATGCGCGATTCAATAGAATCGCCCCGGCGCCACAGGATAGTTTTAATGCACCTGCTTTCCGCGTCACGTCCCCTTACATAGCATTGAGCCAAACGATCGAACTGGGTAAAGGCTGGTCGCTTGTGCCGGCGGTTGGCATCCGGGTCTATGACCACAATATGTTCCAGACAAAGACGTCGCCACATGCGGGTCTCTCTTTGATATCAGACTGGATCATCCTCTTCGGCAATGTATCGCGCGGTATCAATTATCCGGGATTGGAGGCCCCCGTACTTTCCTCCGTGATACCCGCTCTGGGGCAAAGCTGGAGACAACTTGCCGCGGAAGAACTCAATCACGCCGAAGTCGGCTTCAAACTGAATCCTTTCGAAACAACACAGATTGATGTCAGCATATTTGCCGATCAGGTAAAAAACCGCTACATCTTCGGCTTCCCGCCCAACGTTCCGCCGCCCCCTCAGTTTCTGAATCTGGGCACCTATACCATACGCGGTACTGAAGTTTCGATTCGACAAAACATTACGCCCAACTGGACGGTTTTTGGCGGAATGACATTGCTTGACCCCAGCATCGATAATTTGCCGTATACGCCAAAGAGAGCGGTCACGGCGGGCTTGAATGGGCAAATGGGACCCATTCGCCTGACGATCGATACCCAGTACCAATCAAGCGTACTGGCACTCAACCGGCCGCGTGCGGCGGGAGCTGTCAACAGCGAGAGCGTTCATTCATTTGCGATCATGAATGCCCGTGTTTCTTACCAGTTGCCGCAGCTTGGCAAAAGAGGCGAAATTTTCGTGGCCATGGAAAATCTTCTGGATACCCGTTACGCCTATCGTCCGGGGTATCCCATGCCGGGGCGCTGGGGGCAGATCGGCTTTTCCGCAAGCTTCTGAATGACGAGAGCAATGGATTCCTGTTGAACCCGCCGAATGTCGGTATGAACTTCGTGAATTAAACGTGGAGGTTTTTTATGCAATTATTACCATTAGTACACCCTTCGGAAGAACTAACCAGAGACGAAGTTTCACGGTACAGCCGCCATCTGCTGATCCCCGATATCGGTGTGGAAGGACAAAAACGCCTCAAGAACAGTAAAGTGTTAGTGATAGGTGCCGGTGGTTTGGGATCACCTGTGCTGCTGTATCTCGCGGCAGCCGGCGTCGGAACACTGGGAATCATCGACTTCGATGTCGTCGACGAATCCAATCTGCAAAGGCAAATCATTCATGGGCAATCGGATATCGGCAGGCTCAAGTCCAGGAGTGCGAAAGACTCGGTTAACGAGTTAAACCCCCATATTCACGTCCAGCTCCATAACGAACGCCTTGAAGTGACGAATGCCGTAGAGATAATTTCAGGCTACGACCTGGTTGTGGATGGGACGGATAATTTTTCTACCCGGTATCTCGTCAACGATGCCTGCGTGCTTGCGAAAAAACCATACGTATGGGGATCCATTTTTCGATTCGAAGGACAGGCCTCCGTCTTCTGGGAGGATGCGCCGGATGGAGTGGGCTTGAACTATCGTGATCTGTACCCCGAGCCACCCCCATCGGAGATGGCGCCCTCATGTGCCGAAGGTGGCGTGTTAGGCATTCTCTGTGCCTCGATCGGCGCGATCATGGCGACAGAAGCCATTAAATTGATCACCGGCTTAGGCGAAACCCTGCTTGGACGACTTGCCGTCTATGACGCGCTGGACATGACATACAAATTCATTCCCTTACGGCGCGCACCTGTGAGAACGCCTATAACCGGATTAATGGATTACCAGGAATTTTGCGGAGTGAAGCCGGTAGCCATAGAAAACATGACTAACCCCTTCATAATCAGTCCACTGGAACTCAAGAAAATGCGGGATAGCGGTAAGGATATGCGGCTCATCGATGTTCGTGGAATCGAGGAATGGAACATTGTCCGCATAAAAGGCGCCAACCACATTCCCAAAAATAAAATCATGACCGAAGAGGTTTTATCTCAACTCAACAAAGAGGATTTCATCGTAGTGCATTGCAAAATGGGCGTCCGTTCGAGAGATGTTCTCGTGGAGATGAAAAAACAAGGCTTCACCAACGTCAAAAGCCTGGACGGTGGAATTCTAGCGTGGATCAGAGACGTCGATCAGTCGTTGCCCAGTTATTAGCCGAGCGGCCGGCAAAGGGGCTGACCGCTATCCCTGTCGCGGTCGCTTCCCCAGGCTGGCATCCAAATCACAAACAAAACAAATCGTTATTGGTTTTAGACCGGATTCCGGGCCCAAGTCTGGAATAACGAATCTTCGTGTTTTCCCGCTGCCTGAATAAACAATGTCATGGAGGTTAAAAAAATATGCTGACCATACACACCAAACTCGTTGAGGCAATGATTGCTCAAGCACATAAAGATCACCCCATCGAGACCTGTGGAATCATCGCTGGTCCGCAGGGATGCAATCTTCCATTGCGCCTGATCCCGATGCGTAACGCGGCTCGGTCGGCGGTATTTTTCAAGTTCGACCCCAATCAGCAATTGCAGGTCTGGAGAGAAATGGAGGCACGGGACGAAGAACCTATCGTTATCTATCACTCCCACACTGATACGCAGGCCTATCCAAGCCGAACCGACGTCAAGTTTGCGGCCGAACTTCGCTCCCACTACGTCATCATTCCAACAGATCCCATTTACGGGGACGAAATTCGCAGTTTCCGGATTTGTGACGGCATGGTGACCGAGGAGCGAGTCAGAATGCTGGACTCATATAAATCGGAATGGGAACTGGCAATGGTGGCTTGAGCGACCTGCATGGGTCCCGCGCTCTAATTTTAACGCTTAAAGGCAAAATCAAGTCCAGCCACATCAGATCCAATTGCGGTTTCTTCAAAATCATAAAATCAGAAAAAGGAATAAGCATGCACGTCACCGTAAATATCCCAACCATATTAAGACCACTTACCGATAATCAAAAACGCCTCACAATTACCGGTTTCAGCGTACTCGAAGTCATTGAACACATGGAGCAGCGGTATCCCGGCGTGAAAGAGAAGCTGATCGCCGGAGGAAAGGCACACCGCTTCATCAATATATACGTGAACGACGATGACATTCGTTTTGCCAACGGCCTTTCAACCCGCCTGAGCGACGGCGACTCGTTAACCATTTTGCCTGCGGTTGCCGGTGGGTGCTGAACCGGCCTTACTCCACACATGAGGAATGAGTATGAATCGCCCATTAACCAACTGTGCAATAACGGGGCCGCTAAAAAGCGCTGCCCCGGATTTTGCCGCGATAGTGTCATCGCTTCTATACCAGTCCGGTGCGCTGGGCATGAAAATCGAGGCAACCGAAAATTGCTCAAACAATGCAGCACTTTCTTTTGAATTCAAGACCCCGCATACCACACCCATAGCATGTAATGTAACCAGATGGGGTGATAGCTCCAAACAAGCTTCCGTGACGGAAAATATCATGCAGGCGGCTTGCGGATTGATGTCGGTACATGGACGGGCCAACGGCAGATCCCAAGCGCTGGGGTTGAATTACGTTTCCACCCTGACCGCCGCTTTGGCGCTTCAGGGCGGAATTAGCGCTTCCATTGGCCAACTGCGCGGCCTCTCGGTATCGAACAGCGACGTCTCGATGGCATCCGCAGCCCTGTTAAGCATGGGGCAGTATATCGCGGGCGCAACGGCTTCAGAGTCTCACGAAAACTCAGGGCCAAACCACGTCTCACATCCGGCTTGTTTACCTTTCATTTCGCTGGATGGCGTCATCTTTGAACTTGAAACGCTTGACGCCGGGCCTTGGCAAAAATTCTGGTCCGAGATCGGTGTAAGTTCAGCAGTCGCCGGCAAAGGATGGACTGCTTTTTTGCTGCGGTATGCCAAAGCCATTTCCCCTCTGCCTGATGAGTTATTCAACGCAATATCAAATATTACGTATCACCGCATCTCCCGGATATGTGCCAGAACCGGTATGGCTATTTGTCCCGTGCGATCCATCAATGATAGAGCCCAGGACGAAGACAGCCAGCATGTTTGGCGTCAGGGCCCGTGGGAGTTTCTTTTCGAGACCAATCCCAAGGGCGGATGGTCAAGCCATTCCACCGGTAATTTACCGTTAAGCGGACTCACCGTCATCGAATCATGCCGGCGTATTCAGGGCCCTCTTGCCGGGCACCTGCTGGCGCTCCTGGGTGCGGAGGTCATCCGGATAGAGCCACCAGGCGGAGATCCTCTGCGAGGCATGCCACCAATGGCAGGTGATTGTTCAGCACGATTCGATGCGCTCAACCGTTTTAAAACTATTCGAGAAGTCGATATCAAATCCCTGGCGGGACAAACAGAAGTCAAGGAACTGGTGCAACGTGCCGACGTCTTTCTGCATAACTGGGCGCCTGGCAAAGCGGTACTGTTAAATCTCGACCATGAAGATCTGGCCGCAACCAATCCATCCCTGGTTTACGCCTATGCCGGCGGTTGGGCAACGGACAGCGCGACACATTCTCCCTCCAGCCAAATGCCCGGCACAGACTTCATGGCGCAAGCCTACTCCGGGATCGCCAAAAAGATCGCGGAAACCTCCGACACACATGGCGGGTCCTTATTTACGATACTCGATGTGCTCGGAGGCGTTGTTGCGGCACAAGGGATCACTATCGCGCTGCTCAATCGATGTATGAATAATATGAGCGCGAAGGTCACGTCATCGTTAATGAGCGCGGCAACGCTTCTGTGTGCGGATGATTTTCAGCGCCTATATGCGTTGCCGAGCTCCGGTCCAGCTCCAAAAAGTATTATTGACGCCATCTATGCCACCAAGCGGGGGAAAATTGCGGTTGAATGTCGCGATTTAAAGACTGCAGTCCGATTAGCCGAAGCCCTGGGTACCGCTATCGTTATTGAAGAAGACGATTTTCAGGATTGCTTGAGCGACTGGTTCCTTTCGAGAACGGCGGATGAGTGGGCAGGTATCCTTGAACATGCAGGCGTCCCCTCAGCCGTTGTCATTGAAGACCTTGCAGACCTGCAAACCATGGCACATCTGCAGCCGACCCTGAGCCCCGGGGCTTATACGAAAGTCAATTCCCCCTGGAGTTTCAAATGAACCATTCCGGGATCACGGATCTGGTTCCTGCCGAGGTTCGCAGCCTGTGGGCCCGGAATGGAACCTATCCCAATAAATCGTTGTACGAGTTGTTCCGCGAGCATGTGCGGCAGCATCCCGACACCCCGGCGGTGATGTCCCTCGACCACACCATCACATACGCAGGGTTATCGAACAAGGTGCTTCGCCTTGCTGCAAGTTTCAAAGCGCTGGGAATCGTTCCCGGAGATGTCGTTGCATACCAGCTCCACAACAGCTGGCATAGCTGTGCCATCGATCTCGCGGCTGCGGCGCTTGGTGCGATCGTAGCGCCCTTCCCTCTCGGACGCGGTCGCCTCGATATCCAGTCTTTGCTGAGAAGGTGTGATGCACGTGTAATTATTATCGAAGGGCAATACGCCAAGATCGACCTGTGCGAACTTATCGAATCGCTGCGCCCCACCCTGTTGTCACTTCGTATTCTCATCGTTGATGGTAAAGCCACCCGGGAAGGCTGGCACACGCTGGATGATCTATTTCTAGCCGAGCCCATTGAAACTGATAAGTTGCCGACAGTTTCCCCCGATTCGCCCGTTCGCTTCCTGATCTCATCCGGGACGGAATCCGAGCCAAAATGGATTGCTTATTCTCACAACGCACTGGCTGGTGGACGGGGACGCTTTCTGCAACACATACATCCAGATGGAAGTTCCTTCAAAGGCCTTTACCTGATGCCGCTGGGCACGGCATTTGGTTCAACCGCGACATTTGGTATTTTATCCTGGCTTGGCGGATCCGTTGTCGTCCTGCGGCAATTCGATGTCGCAGCTGCCATTCAAACTATTGCGGAACTGAAGCCTGCCTATATATTTGGGGTGCCGACAATGTTTCAGCGCATCGCCGCCGACCCGGCATTATCGAAAGCCGATACTTCCAGTCTGGTCGCCATCATCAGCGGTGGCGCGAAAATCGATCCCGCCTCGATTCGCCGCTGTACCGATGCGTTTGGATGTGGTTTTATCAGCCTGTACGGTTCAGCGGACGGCGTTAATTGCCACACCGCGCTTGACGATGATCTGGAAACCGTTTTTTTTAAGGCGGGCCGGCCTCATCCCGACGTTTGTTCCATCCGGATAGTGGATGACCAAAAACAGGAAGTTCCGCAGGGTTGCGTCGGTGAAATCACGGCCAGAGGCCCGATAAGCCCAATGCAATATGTCAATGCGCCCGACCTGGACGCCCTATATCGAGACGAGGATGGATGGGTTTATACCGGAGACCTGGGACTTATTGACGATGATGGGTATCTGGTGCTATCGGGGCGTAAAAAAGACATCATTATTCGTGGCGGCGTCAATATCAGTCCTGCGCAAATCGAAAACATTGCCGTTTCCCATCCGGCTGTCGTGAGCGCTGCCTGTATACCGGTTGCCGATCCGGACCTGGGGCACCGCGTTTGCCTCTGCCTGGCATTGCGGGATGGAGCAGAACGTCCCTCGCTATCGCAATTCACCCGCTACTTGTGCAACCAGGGTCTGGAGACCACCAAGCTTCCGGAATACTTGCGCTATTACCGGCAGTTACCGCTCAGCCCGGCGGGAAAGATCGATAAAAAACAGTTGACCGCGGAAATAGAATTTACCCGACCTATCGCTGACCCGGGCGTTGCTCACGGGGCGAACCAATGTTGAGCCCACATGAAAAATCAAATCATACGGAGTCGGCGAGAGCGCTGTCGAGCAAGGTGAGAAAGTTTGTCGATGAAATGATTATCCCGAACGAATCACGATTGGCTCAAGACGGCGAAGGGTCAATCCGACTGCATTCGGAACTGACTGAAAAGGCAAGGCATGCCGGACTATGGGGTTTATTTTACCCGCCCTCGCAGGGTGGAAAAATAGCTTCACTTGAAGACTACCTGATCGTTGCCGAGCAGGAGGGACGAACGGAATTCTCCCCGGTAATCTTCGGCAGCCACTCCGCGCTTGATGCACATATGCTCCTGAAATTCGGAACCGATGAAGTCTGCAAGCGCTTCCTCGAACCCATGGCCCTCGGGAAAGCTGCCCCCAGTTACGGCATGACGGAACCGGGGCATGGCGGGTCCTTTCCCGGCCTGATAACGACATGCGCATACCTGTCAAACGGGAGCTGGACTATCAATGGCAGAAAATGGTTTGTCAGCAATACGGACCGGGCGACATTCATCACTGTGCTGGCACGTACTGGCGGGGAAGACATCGCGCTCGGCAAAGCGCTGTCGATGATTGTCGTCCCGACTGATTCGCCGGGATTCAGGATCGAGCGCCGGATCACCATGATGGGCCGCTCGCTGGATCAAGGCGAGATTTCTTTTAGCGACGTACAGGTCCCTGAGCATAATCTGTTGGGAACCTGCGGCAGCGGTATCGAATTAATGGGTCAGCGTCTGAGCGTCGGCAGATTGCTTCGTGCGATGAACTGGGTGGGACTGGCGCAGCGATGTTTCGACTTGATGGGGGCTCGAATCAATTCGGAGCGCGGCAGATCTGCCCGATTACCGGAGAAACAGTTGGTGCGCCAACATATTGTCAACGCGTATCAGGCAATTGCGAGTGCGCGTGAACTGATTCGGGTCGCCGCGAGAGGCGTCGACGCCCAGCGTTCAAATAATGTCGAGATCAATATCGCCAAAATAGCAGCATCACAAGCTTTGTGCATCGCATCGGACTCGGCGGTACAGATTCACGGCGCTGAAGGCGTCAGTGATCTGACCCCACTTTCGGGTATTTATAGAATCGCACGCACGTCACGCATTCTTGACGGTACAGACGAGTCGCTTATCAGTTCCGTGGGCCGCCGACTCATCAATTTATATGAAGAAGAGGGCACATATCATTTTGCCTGATTCAACCTAAATCCGGTAGTTGACCGCTCATTTAATAGATCAGTGTCATGATTAATAAGAATATTTCATATTATTTGACGCTCACCTTCCGGGTGAGGGCGCTACGGGGAGAATTGCACGGTTTTTGGGGCACATGGCAGCGTTGCAACTCCTTGGAATGGAACGACCATTCCGCGTCGTTGCGCCTTGCCCTGCACCCCAAAAACCGTACACTTCACCCCGTCCAACTACCGGATCTAGGTTCAATTTCTGCAAATCCGTCGAATTTCTCCAGCGACTTATTGTGCGGGTGCAGCATGCAGCGTGAGTGTCGTTACCCGCTTGTATCGGCATATGCGAGTCGACATCCATTCGGCAGCGCAAGGTGCGAACCATGCCGGTAACGACACGCGACGCTCGGCATGCAAGCATTGCGGGCATTTGGCTTCGAGTAGTCCTGGTGTTCGCGATGACCTTGCCAATGCTGATTTTATATGCCATCAGTACGCTTGGGCCCCTCATTGGCCATGACTTGCGCTTTGAGCCCGCATTACTGGGTTATCTGATAATGAGTTCATTTGGCCTGGCAGCAATTTTGTCGCTGTGGGCGGGAATTTTCGTAGACCGTATTGGTTCACGTTATGCATTGATAGCGCTTTTCTTCACCATCGCATCGGCTTTTACGCTGATGGCATCGGTTGAAAATTTTTATGGCTTGGTCGCGGCCGCCGCTGTTTGCGGCATCGCCCAGGCCCTTGCAAATCCGGTCACGAATTTACTGATCGCGCAGCAGGTTTCGTCGGAAAAAAGAGCACAGGTCGTAGGACTCAAGCAATCCGGCGTTCAGGTCGCGGCCCTTTTCGCCGGCCTGGTGCTTCCCGGCATCGCAATCCAGTATGGCTGGCGTGTCGCATTAGGCATGATTGTGCCGGCGGCAATATTGTTCGGGATAACGGCGCCTTTCGTCACCCCTAAAATACACGCAAGCACGGGCAGGGGATTCATGTTTTTGCCGCCGAATTCGCTGTTGCTGCGGCTGATGGGCATTCAGTTCTGCGTGGGCATATCGCTCTCCGCTTTCGTCACATTCTTGCCTACCTTCGCTACCCAGCAAGGCATGCCGCTATCCATGGCCGGCACCTTGATCGCCGTTTTCGGTGTAATGGGAATAATCTCGCGCATGGTATTGACTCCGATGGGCGCAAAACTTGCAGACGAATCGCTACTTTTACTCGTACTGATCGCTATTGCGGCTTGCGCGGTGATGGCGACGATGCAAGCGGGGCCGGCAAACCTTTGGTGGCTGTGGATTGGTGCAGCGGGCATGGGGCTCACCGCGGTAGGCACTAACGCGATCGCGATGAGCATGCTGATCAGAGATCCAGCTTTTGGTCCTGTAAGTGCCGCGTCCGGCCTCGTGTCGGCTGCTTTCTTCGGCGGTTTTGCGCTGGGCCCGCCGCTTTACGGTGCCTTGTCCAATTATTCCACCGGCTTGCCGCTTGGCTGGAGCATGCAGGTTAGCTCGCTTTTACTCGCATGCGCCCTATCTTTGGTATTGGCGTCCGCCCGTCGCCGCAAAGTACAGGCACCCACTTGCTGATCCTTCATCAACCGGAATTCGGTAGTACCGATATGGCTTACGAACCGCTATTAAGCCGTAAAGAATTGATAAATACGCTTGAATTGATGATGCGCCGCATGGAGATCATTGACTCTCACGTTATGGGCGGCTTTCCCCTTTATTCACCGGGACATACTGATCGTTGGATTGTCTCCCCGGGTGGTTCCTGGACCGGAGGATTCTGGGGGGCATGGTGGTGGTTGCGATCGCGACTAACCGGATCAGCCGCGGATCAACGCAAAGCATCGGATATCTGTCAGCGCTTATCCTCGAAAATCAGCGTCGATTCCGTTAATCGAAGCCTGATTTTTTGGTATGGCGCATCCTTGGGAGCGCTCTGGTTTGACGATGCCAATGCACGCAAGCTTACAGACGAAGCCATCGCCGCACTTGCGGCTTCCTATGATCCGGAAATAAATTGCATACCCCTTGGTACCGGTATGGGTGGCGGAGAGAAAGGAAATAAACTCGTTACGACAGATACCTTTGCTTCTTTAATGCAGCTTCTCGGCGGCAGTAGCGGCAGTGATTACGCACACATCTCGCAATATCATGCAAATACGATATTGACGGCATGTCACGCAGATGATGGCGTATTTCATTCTGTTGCACATTTCGAGCAAGGACATTTTCGTCCCTCCGATCGAGCAGGCATGTGGTCTCGTGGTCAGGCTTGGGCCATGTTGGGATTGAGCCGGGCTGCAGCGCGATGGGGAGAACCCTACTTGACTCATACTCAGTCTGCCTGTGAATATTGGAAGGGTTCTCGTCCGGAACCTCTGCCTCCAAACCGGCTCGACAATCCCTTGGGTCTTTCCGATCCCTCGTCTACCGTGATCGCGTCTCTGGCAATGCTGTCGCTGGCTGATCTTGTACCGGATGGAACTCCATGGCGCATTCATGCCCATCAACAGGTCGCTGCAATCGTTCGCAGCCGATATTTCACGGGCCTTGACGAAAGTAAAACAACGTCAAACAGGACCACTCCGGGAAAATTCGGGGGCTGCTGTTACAAAACCAATGAAGGAAAGGATGCGCTGGTCGAATCGGCCTGGGGCAGCTTTTTTCTCATGGCGGCACTCTGCGTGCTTATTGGCGCCATCGAACCGAACCACTGCTAAAGGATCTGAAATGGGATATGAAATGATGAAATACATGCGCTTCCGCTTGATCAGCCACATGATGTCCTGTTTATTGCTGATCCTGACAATCTCTGTTTCGTCCGAAGCCGTCGCCGAGGAAACGGAGCACGAATCTGTTCTGCTGCACGCGGCAAGAGTTTTCGATGGCTATAACATCAGAACCAACACGTCGGTATTAGTGATAAATGGGCGAGTTGCACGAATTGATACGCGTGAATCACTCGAGTCCAGTCATGTGAAGGTCATCGATCTGGGCGATTCAACGATACTACCCGGCTTTATCGAACTGCATGCGCATCTTTCGTTTCAAAATATTCCGGCCGATACCGTCCTGAAGCATGGCATTACGACCATCCGGGATGTCGGCGGGCCCCTACATAAGCCATATGGCGGAGATGGCGCTTTACGTGTACTCACCTCCGGACCAATAATTACCGCACCGAACGGCTACCCTATCCCGATGTTGGGAGATACCAACATCGCAACAGCGGTTTCAACGGAAGAAGAAGCACGCACAACCGTCCGCGATCTTATCAGGGGAGGCGCTGTCGTGATCAAAGTCGCGCTGGAACCCGGCGGTGAAGCGGGCGCTCCGTGGTCCTCCGGTCACGGCCATTCCAGTCATGGTCATCATGATCCAGCGGTTGCCGAACACGTGGAAGCCCGGCATCCACATGCGCATGATTCTTCCCATGCAAAACATGCATGGCCACTGCTGCCGGAAAATGTCGTCAGAGCGATCGTGGATGAAGCGCATAAAAACAATCGTCAAGTGACAGCACATATTGCTGAGGTGGAAGGCGCGCAAATTGCAATCAATGCAGGTGTTGACGAGTGGGCCCACATGCCATGTAACGTTATTCCCGAATCGCTGCTAAAACAGGCAGTGGCGCAGAATGTAAAAATAGTCGGTACGCTGGATACGCTATCGAAATGTTCCGGGATTGCAGGTAATGCCCGCAACTGGGCGGCGCTTGGAGGAGAACTTTTATACGGCGCCGAAATTGCGCATCCGGATATTCCGAGGGGTATCGATGCGCAAGAGCTTATGTACATGATGCAAATGGCGAAGCTGGGCGTAATGGACGTGTTGCGTGCTGCGACTTCGAAAGCAGGCCAGCATCTGGGTTTGCCGCTGCTGGGTACACTGCAAAAGGATGCGCCTGCGGATATCATTGCAGTCCGGGGAGATCCTGCTCATAACCTGAAAATCCTGGAATATCCTGATCTCGTTATATCCGGAGGCCGAATTGTAGTAAATAATTTCAAGAACCCGCGTGTTTCGCCATGATCGTCATCAATTTTTTCCGATGGCCGATTCGTGATCGCCCTCCAGCTTGAGCGGTCCCTCGCCGGAAAAACGGTCCAGGTAAAGATAGATCACCGGCGTAATGAAAAGCGTAATGACTTGTGAAAACAGCAAGCCTCCTACCACGGCAAGTCCCAGAGGCTGACGCAGCTCCGCACCCGCACCCAAACCGAGCGCGATCGGAAGCGCGCCCATCAGTGCTGCCAGTGTAGTCATCATTATCGGCCGGAAGCGCAACAGACATGCGGTCCGGATCGCCTCATACGGCATCAGGCCGTCGTTGCGCTGGGCATCGAGCGCAAAGTCGATCATCATGATCGCGTTCTTCTTGACGATGCCGATCAGCATCAGGATACCGATCATGGCGATAATCGACAGTTCCATATTGAATAACCACAGCATCCCCAGCGCACCGACAGCGGCGGAAGGCAAGCCGGATAGAATCGTGATCGGGTGGATATAGCTCTCGTATAGCACGCCAAGCAATACGTAGATTACCAGCAACGCGGCAACAATCAGGACTACCTGACTCGCTTGCGACGACTGGAACGCCGCGGCGTCTCCCGCATAGCTGGTAAGAATACTGGCTGGCAGATTCAGCTCGCGCTTGAACTGGTCAAGATGGGCGGAAGCATCGCCCAATGCCGCTCCGGGAGCCAGATTGAATGATATTGTCACCGCTTCGAGCTGGCCCGCATGATTGATTGCAATCGGCCCCACTTCACGCTCGACCGTGGCAACGCTCGATAACGGCACCAGCATGTCATTCTTGGCGCGCAGATAGATCTTGCCGAAAGCGCTCTCGTCGAACTGATGCTCAGCGGCTACCTGCAAGATAACCTGATAGCTATCGCTGGATGTATAGATCGTCGAGACCTGGCGCTCGCCGAAGGCGCTATAGAGCGCGGCACGAATATCGGCCATTTGCACGCCCAACAGATTGATCTTGTCGCGATTGATATTGAGCCGTGCCTCCAGGCCCTTCAATTGCGCGTCGCTGGTGACATCCCGAAAGATGGCATCCTCACGCATGCGTGCGATAAGACTATCGGCCGTGGCACGCAACTCTTCGGCGCGCACGCTGCGCATGACGTACTGATAGCGGCTTTTGCTCGTGCGGCCGCCAAGCCTGAGATTCTGGATGGGGTTGATAAAGACGCTTACACCCGGGACCGCGCGCACATCCCGGCGCAACTCTTCCATTACCTTCTCAATAGACTTGCGTTCGCTACGCGGCTTGAGGGTCATGAACAGGCGTGCGCTATTGCTTTCGCTGGCGTAAACAATCACGGTGTCGACTGCGGGATTGGCGCGAATCACATCATCCGTACGTTGCAACAACTCGGTCATGGCCGGGAAGGAAATATCCTCGACAGCATCCACTGTGATCAGCGCCTGACCAATATCCTCATTAGGAAAAAAACCCTTGGGCAAGACCATGAATAACACGCCGGTGGCAACGAAGGTGCCAAATGCAATGCCCAGCACCGTGCGGCGGTGAATCAGCGCCGAATCGAGCAGGCGCTCATAGGTCGCCAGAACTTTATTGAATCCACGATCGAACCATTCAGTCCATCGCAGGCTGAAGCCTTCGGCTTCATGCCGGGCAAGGTAGCGGCTGGTCATCACCGGCACCAATGTAAGCGATACGACAGCCGACATCAGAACAGCGATTCCCACAACAGCGGCAAACTCATGAAAAAGCAGACCAATCACGCCGGGCATGAAGAAAATAGGAATAAAGACGGCGACCAGCGAGAGTGAAATGGAAATGATGGTAAAGCTGACTTCCTTTGAACCCTGGAGCGCCGCCTGCAGAGGCGGCATTCCCTTCTCGATATGGCGTACGATATTCTCGAGCATCACGATGGCATCGTCTACCACCAACCCGACCGCGAGAGTGATCGCCAGCAGAGAAATGTTGTCCAGGCTGTAATCGAGCACACGCATCAGTGCGACTGTCCCCAATAGCGAGATCGGCAGTGACAGCGCAGGGATCAATGTAGCGGAAGCCTTGCGCAGGAATAAAAAAATCACCAGCAGGACCAGGACAATAGTGATTGCCAGCGTGACCTGAACATCATGTATGGAGTCGCGAATGGAAACTGAACGATCGCTGGTCAGCCTAAGTTGAACAGATGACGGCATCTGGGCAATCAATGCCGGTATTGCTGCCTTGACCGCATCGACTGTCGCCACGGTATTGGCGCCTGGCTGGCGCTGCACCGAAAGTGTAATCGCCTGCTCTCCATTAACCCAGCTCGCCGTCTTGAGCGATTGCACGCTGTCTTCAACCTGTGCCACCTCGGAAAGTCTTACGGGATTTCCGCTGGGTGACGTCGCCACGATCAGTTTCGCAAACGCAGCGGCGTTGCTGAGCTGACGATTGGCCTGGATGGTGAGTGCCTGGCGTGGTCCTTCCAGCGTGCCAATCGGAGAGTTGGCGTTGGCGGTTTGCAGTGCGACAGCAATATCATCGAGAGTCAGATCGCGCACTGCAAGCGCTTCGGGATTCACCAGCACGCGCACAGCATATTTTTTCTGGCCATTGATTTGTACCTGCGCAACGCCAGGCAATGTGGACAGCGTTGGAGAAATAAGATCTTCGGCAAAGCTGTTCAACTCCGGCAGCGACATGGAAGGCGACGTCAGGGCCAGAAAAATAATCGGGGAATCGGCGGGATTGATCTTGCGGTAGGACGGCGGCGTGGTCATTTCCACCGGGAGGGATCGCTGCGCCCGCAATAATGCTGCCTGTACGTCGATGGAGGCACTATCGATATCACGGTCCTGGTCGAATTCCAGAGTGATTGCGGTATTGCTCAGCGTACTTGTCGAACTGATTACCGAAAGACCCGAGATAGCAGAAAACTGCCGCTCAAGCGGGGCCGCCACCGAAGAAGCCATTGTCTCCGGACTTGCACCCGGCAGCACTGCGCTCACGGAAATGGTTGGCGAGTCGTAACTTGGCAGTGCGGCGATGGATAAGCCGCCATATGCAATAATGCCGGCCACAACGGCGGATGCTGACAGCAGTACCGTCATTATCGGGCGGCGGATACATAATTCGGAAAGATTCATTGCTTACTAATGCGACCGCTTTACCGGCCGGCTGGACACGCTCGGGTATGCTGGTTCGCTCATCTGGCCTGCCTGCCTGTTTGCTCCATGCTCAGGCCCATCCCAGGCCCATTGGCCTTGGTTTCGGTCACAATGCTGCCCGGCCTGAGATTCTGCGCACCTTCCACGACAATTCGCATCTCTGGGGCTATGGCGTCTCCTTCTATTACCGCAAGCCCATCCTGGACCAGATTTACATTGACCGGAACAGAACTTACTTCATTGTTGCCACCGACTACATAAAGAAATCTTCCCTGAGGACCATTCTGTACCGCCTGCACCGGAACGGTGAACGCGCCCGCCAGCGTGCGCGGTGAGAGCGTCACCGTGACGAACATGCCGGGCCAGAGATGTTTGTCCGCATTGGGAAACTCTGCTTTAAGACCAATTGTGCCGCTTGCCGTATCTACCGCATTATCGACAAAAGTAAGCCGCCCCGTTCTCGCCTCTTTCCCCGCGGGACCGAGCTGCACAATCACAGGTACTTCGCCTTTGGCGCGCGCCTGTTGCAGAGGCACGAACTCGCGCTCCGGCAAGGTGAAATTGACATTGATCGGATCGACCTGCGTGATGCTCACTAACGCATCGGTCGGTTGCACCAGACTTCCCTGATACACGGGGATAGCGCCGGTCCGCCCGGCAATGGGCGCAGTGATCACGCTGAAACCGCGCGCAACAAGATTGGCCTGCACGGTGGCCTGATCAACCACAAGCTGGCCGCGCAGCGCGTCAGCCTGATTCTCTGCCACGTCGAGCGCAGCCTGCGAAATGAAGTTTTGCCGATACAGCTCGCGCTGGCGTTCAAGGTTGCGCTCGGCGTTTCTCAGGTCAGCCCTGGATTTTGCGAGTTGTCCTTCGGTTTTGCTGAGATTGGCATCCTCGGTACGTGCATCAAGCGAAAATAGCGTCTCACCCTTTTGCACGAATTGCCCTTCCTTGATATGCACTGCCTTAATGACCGCGCTAAGCTGAGGCCGAACCACAACCGTTTGCTGCGCGGACACCGTGCCGTTTGCGGTCAGTCTCACCGGTACATCGCTCTGCGCAACCGCTGCGGTCACGACAGTCGTCACCTCAGCCGGCTTGCTCTTCGCTTCAGTCGAAGCACCGTGGTTACGCCAGACCCAGGAACCGGCGATCAATGCCGCCAGCACAAGGCCGGATACCATCAATTTCCGGCGAGACCCGGCGGGTCTTGCAGGTTTTGTTCGAGAAATGACTTCCATGGCAATGTCTCACTTACCTGCAATTGAACCAGCAGCAAAAAGCGAAGCAGTATGCCATAGTCCCATTATTGTTTCCCCGCACCAATCATGCACCTTGCTACATTCCCTCAATCCACGATCCTCCCCCCGGCCAGGCGTATCCGCCACGCACAACGGCTTGAAATAGCTTCGTCATGCGTCACGAGAACCAAAGTGGTGCCACGCTCGCGGTTCAGCTCAAACATGAGCTCGATGATTTGCGCCCCTGTGGTGGAGTCGAGGTTACCGGTCGGCTCATCAGCCAGCAACAATTGCGGTTGCGTCACGAAGGCGCGTGCAATAGCGACACGCTGTTGCTCACCGCCGGAGAGTTGCCGGGGATAGTGCGTCAGGCGCATTCCGAGGCCGACTCGTTCAAGCAGCTTCAGCGCGGCAGCCTCTGCATTGCCTGTACCGATCAGCTCCAGCGGCAGCATCACGTTTTCAACTGCGGTCAAGGCAGGTAACAACTGGAATGACTGGAATACGAACCCCAGCATGCGCCCGCGCAGCGCCGCTCGCGCATCTTCATCCAATAAAAAAATATCTTCTCCGTAAAGATGAACCTTACCGCTGGAAGGCGTATCTAATCCTGCGAGCAGCCCCAGCAGTGTCGACTTGCCCGAGCCTGACGCCCCCACCACAGCAACCGAGTCACCTGCATTTATCTCCAGATGGATATTCTCCAGAATGGTAAGCTGTTCACTGCCCGTACTTACTTGCTTGGTCAACCCGATTGCCTGCACAATAGGCCGCACAATAAAATTATCTGTCATGAAAAATTTCCTGGTTATTCTGTATATCCTGTCAAGTATCGGAGTTGCTGGCTCAGGCGCGGCAGCACCGCCGGAGCCTGCGACCACAGCCGGAACCACTACTATCATGGTATTTGGGGACAGCTTGTCTGCTGGCTATGGCCTGCCGCACAATGCGGGATGGGTCAGTCTGCTGAAGAGGCGGCTGCAAATAAAATCGCAGGCAACGCTGATCAACAATAGCATCAGTGGCGAAACGGCGGCGGGAGGACGAAATCGGATCGGGCAAGCGATCAAGACCCATCGACCGGACATCGTAGTCATCGAGCTTGGCGGCAATGATGGGTTGCGAGGGACGCCTATCGAATCCATCCGTGATGATCTCGAAGCCATCATTGAAGCATGCTTGCGAAATAAAACCGCGGTACTGCTGGCCGGGATGCAATTGCCGCCTAATTATGGCATAGCCTATACGCAAAAGTTTCAGGATATATACCCGCAACTGGCTAAACGCCATGGGCTCAAACTGGTGCCGTTCCTGCTGGATGGATTTGGCGACAAACGGGAATTTTTTCAGGCAGACGGGATACATCCAAGTGCCCAGGCGCAAGAAAAAATTGTGGATAATGTGTGGAAAATCTTAAAGACGATGATCAAATCCCCCGAAGCCGTTGCTTATGAAGAACCTGGAACTTCACGCTGATCAGCTACTCGGGTTACCAGCGATTATACTTTCAATAATCCAAATCCGCATCATGCTATTCCAGGTATTGCAACCGTTTGACCAATTTTAAACCCAGATAATCCATTAGGACGCGAGATGGTGGCGAGGCAGGTTGCGAGACAGTTTTGCCGGTTGAGAGAAGTCCATAGCCTGGTCTATGGACGCCGCGCAGGTAGCAAAAATGGCCGCAAACTGACCGCCAGCACTCGCGTAGGCTCGCAGAGCCGCCTAATGAATTATCTGGGTAATATAGTCTTTTCCTCTCCCCGGCTCGCACCATGAATAATGGAAACTATCGGCATATTTTACTCGCAGTGGATTTTTCGGAGCACGGAAACCATGTCGCGCGGAAAGCAGGCTATTTAGCAGCGCTATTCCACGCCAAATTGAGCATGATTCATGTGCTGGATGATATACCCATGCCCGATACAGCGTATGGAACCGCAATTGCCCTGAATGAATATTCAACCTATGAATTGCTGGAGGCGGAAAAATTCAAGTTGAAGCAGGTCGGTGACCAACTGAATGTGGATCCAACCCGTCGATGGATGGTTTGGGGCGTGCCTGGACAGGAGATCGTACGGATTGCCGAGCGGGAGCATATCGATCTAATCGTCGTGGGGTCGCATGGCCGTCATGGCCTTGCCTTATTGCTGGGATCAACAGCAAGCAGCGTGCTGCATCATGCCGGATGCGACGTCCTAGCAATTCGTTTGCAGGATGAAGCTGCGCACGAACGCCCATCGGAGGATGTGGCGTTTAACCCGTTAGGCTAGCAGCCGGTCGGACTTAAAGGAAATATCCAAGACTGCCCGCCTACCGCCGATGCCTGGTATTACCAGAATCTCCACCAGGGTTCAGCGCTTTTTCCAGTTGAATCCTGGAAGAACCGGCTATCGGGGAAATTCTTTTTCATCACGCGATGCGCATCGTCACGCAAATCGGTCATACCCAGCGCATCGTACGATTTCATCATGATGAATAACGCTTCTTCCGTAGCCGGCGTCTGCGGGTATTCCTTCAGCGCATATTGAGCACGGTTGGCAGCGGCAACGTAACCGCCCCGCTTGATGTAATAACGTGCCACCTGGACTTCATTCAAAGCCACCACGTTAACCAGATGCTTCATTCGCTGTACCGCATCGGCCGCGTATTTGCTTTTGGGATAACGGGACACTAATTCCTTGAAATTTTCAAATGATTCGCGTGACGCTTTCGGATCACGCTCGCTCATATCCTGATTGAGAATTTTTTCCGACACGATGCCCATCAATCCGAGATCGTCATTGAAATTCGACAGGCCCTTGAGGTAATACGCATAATCGACATTGGTATGATTGGGGTGAAGCTTGATAAAGCGGTCGGCAGCCGCAATAGCCGTGGCCTGTTCACCATCTTTATAATAGGCATAGGCGACTTCAAGCTGCGCCTGCTGCGCAAAGCGGCCGTAGGGATAACGTGCCTCCAGCGCCTCGAATAGCTTGATGGCACCTCCATAATTCCCTTCGTTCAATTCCGACTTTGCTTCAGAGTAGTACTTGCTTGCGGACCAATTCTTGGAGTCCTTCACCTCTTTGGACAACAGCCCGCATGCGGATAGCAGCAACACCAGAAATAAAGCTACACTACGTGACATGATGAGTTATTTGGAAACCAAAAATGGATTTGGCCATTATAGCGCAAAGCCCATACGGTCTGAATCGACTGAAACCACGATCGAGCTGATAATCCCCCGGCATTTTGCCGGAGCGCGACTTGACCAGGTTCTGGCGCAATTGTTGCCTGATTGGTCTCGCAACCGCCTGCAGGCATGGATACGGGAAAAACGTATCAGCGTTGATGGTAGAGATGCTATTCCCAGACAAAAAGTGTGGAGTGGAGAAAAGATCGAGGTCAAGCCGGCGCATTGCTCCATCGAAACCAGCCACGCGGCCGAGGCTATCTTGCTGGATATCGCCTACGAGGATGACGAACTGATTGTCATCAACAAGCCAGCCGGGCTGGTAGTTCACCCTGGCAGCGGCAATTGGCAGGGAACCATGCTGAATGCGCTGTTGCATCACGCCGCGCAACTGGCCGCAATACCCCGCGCCGGCATTGTTCACCGGTTGGATAAGGATACCAGCGGCCTGCTGGTCGTGGCGAAAACGCTTGAAGCCCAGACCAGTCTGGTGCGGCAACTGCAAAAGCATACTGTAACGCGCGATTATCTGGCGCTGGTGCTGGGCCAGGTGTCGGTAGGGGGATGGGTCGATGCCCCGGTAGGACGGCATCCGGTACAGCGGACGAAAATGGCTGTGATTGCGAGCGGCAAAGAAGCGCGCACCCATTACCGCGTACAGGAAAAATTCGACGAAAGCACTTTACTCCAGTGCAGCCTGGAAACCGGACGCACCCACCAGATCCGTGTGCATATGCACTCCATCGGTCATCCACTTATGGGAGACCCCGTGTATGGCGGCAAACCCAAAAAGAGCATTCTCGAGGCCATGCAGCTGATTGGTTTTTCGAGGCAGGCACTACATGCGCAAAAGCTGGAACTCACCCATCCACAAAGTGGCATGAGGATGGGCTGGGAGGCGCCATTGCCCGAGGACATGAGCAGCCTCCTGCTGAGGCTGCGGCAACACCAATGATCGATTCATGAGCGATATGAACGATTGGATCACCCCTGACTGGCCCGCGCCGAGCAATGTCAAAGCGCTGTTCACCACGCGTAATGGTGGGGTCAGCAGTGCACCTTATGCCAGCCTCAACCTGGGCGATCATGTTGGCGATGATCCATTAATCGTCAAACAAAACCGCACCCTGCTACGCCGGTTTTTGCCAGGCGAACCGGGATGGCTCAAACAGGTGCACGGCACGGAATCGATAGACTTTGATGAGCATGATTGCACATCCTCATGTGAGAGCGATGGAGCGTTCAGCCGGCGCCCGGGAGTTATCTGCGCAGTACTCGTGGCAGATTGCCTGCCGGTACTATTGTGCGACCGCGCAGGCACCATGGTTGCCGTAATTCATGCCGGCTGGCGCGGAATGTCCGAGGGGATTATCGAACGCACCGTATCGGCAATAGGTACGTTGAGCAGTCCGCTCATGGCCTGGCTCGGCCCGGCAATCGGACCCGATCATTTCGAGGTTGGTGAAGAGGTACGCAAGGTCTTTATCGAACGCGATGAAAAATCCGCTTTCACCTTCATTTCCCGCAATAATGGCAAATGGTTAGCCGATCTTTTCCTGCTGGCGCGACAGCGACTGACGAACGCCGGCGTGGCGGAAATTTACGGTGGCGGAGAATGCACCTTTAGCGACCCGGCAAGATTTTTTTCTTATCGTCGCGATGGCAAGACCGGACGCATGGCGGGACTGATCTGGCTGGAGCAATAGGTCAGCGTTGGAGCGCCAGGGAAGCGCGGCTGAAGCGGATTATGAATATGCCATCGCAGGTTCATTGCAGCCCTACCGCGCTATCGCCTGAATTCACGTCTTGCAAAAGCGTATAATCCCGCATTTTTCACGAATCGCAGTAAATGTCCATTCTTGCCTGGATCATAGTCACCAGCCTTTTCGGCGGTATGTTAAGCGTGCTGTTCGCCGCCGCGCTGACGCTTAATACCCGCGCCTCGTGGGTGCAAATGCTGGTCTCATATGCTATCGGCGCGCTGCTGGGGGCCGCTTTTCTCAATGCGCTGCCGGAGGCGCTCGAGCTTTCAAAAAATCCGGCGCAGATGACCGGCACAGTGCTGTTCGGTATCCTGTTATTCTTCATTCTGGAAAAACTGGTATTGTGGCGCCACTGCCATGCGGAAGAATGCGAGGCCCATGATCGTCTGCCCGGCGCTGCCATCGTTGCAACACCGAGCCATGATCAACATGATCATGGCCGTAGCGGTATGATGATCATGCTGGGCGATACGTTTCACAATTTTGTCGACGGCATACTCATTGCCGCGGCATTTATGGCGGATGTGCAATTGGGCATTGTTACATCCATTGCCATAATTGCCCACGAAATCCCGCAGGAAGCCGGTGATTTTCTGATTCTGCTCAATTCGGGCTATACTCGCCGGCAGGCACTTCTCTTTAATCTTTTTTCCAGCGCCGCCACTTTGCTCGGGGGATTGTCGACCTATTTCATGTTGCAAGACATGAACCACTTCATCCCCTCGCTGCTGGGGCTGGCTTCGGCCAGCATGATTTATGTGGCAATGTCGGACTTGATTCCCGGGTTGCATAAGCGCCCGGAAATCGGCGCGACTGTCCAGCAGGTCGCACTCATCACGCTGGGCATCAGCTCCATTTGGCTGGCTGGCAGCCTCTTCACTCACCCAGCATAATTTGTAAATATTTGGAAAGTCTTGATGCCGACCTTCAGGCCTGGACATAATTCTTCTGACTGTTTTTCCTGTTTATCTCGAATTTCATTTATTCTTAGAAATCCCTCACATGGCAGCTCTCAAGCAACTTCCCCCCAAAATCGGCTTTGTCTCGCTTGGTTGTCCCAAGGCGCTGGTGGATTCCGAGCAAATCCTTACTCAACTGCGTGCGGAAGGCTATGAAACTTCCTCTACGTACGAGGACGCCGATCTGGTGGTCGTCAATACCTGCGGCTTCATCGACAGCGCAGTAGAAGAATCGCTGGATGCCATCGGCGAGGCACTGGCGGAAAATGGCAAAGTTATCGTCACTGGCTGCCTCGGCGCCAAAGGCGGCGGCGAGGTGGTAAAGCAAGCCCATCCGCAGGTGCTGGCGGTTACCGGTCCCCATGCTTTGCCGGAAGTCATGGCGGCGGTACACATGCATCTACCGCAACCGCACGATCCTTACACCAGCCTGATTCCCCCGCAGGGAATAAAGCTCACGCCCAGGCACTATGCGTACGTCAAGATCTCGGAAGGTTGCAATCATCGTTGCACCTTCTGCATCATTCCTTCCATGCGCGGCGATCTGGTCAGTCGCCCCATCAACCAGGTCATGCAGGAAGCGGAGAATCTGGTCAATGCAGGCGTAAAGGAATTACTGATAATTTCGCAAGATACCAGCGCTTATGGCGTGGATATGAAATACCGCACCGGCTTCTGGCAAGGCAGGCCGCTGAAGACCCGCATGACCGAACTGGTTCGCGCGTTGGGCGAATTTGGCGTTTGGGTACGGTTGCATTACGTGTATCCCTACCCGCACGTCGATGAAGTGATCCCTCTGATGGCTGAGGGGAGAATCCTTCCCTACCTCGACGTACCGTTTCAGCATGCCAGCCCGCGCATTTTAAAGGCGATGAAACGTCCTGCCAGTGCTGAAAACAACCTGGAGCGTGTCAGGCAGTGGCGTGAGGTATGCCCGAATATCACACTGCGCAGCACCTTCATCGTCGGCTTTCCCGGCGAGACTGAAGGGGAGTTCGAACAGCTTCTGGAGTTTCTCGAAGAAGCGCAACTGGATCGCGTCGGCTGCTTTGCCTACTCTCCGGTGGAGGGCGCTGTGGCGAACGCGCTACCCGGCCATGTTCCGGAAGAGATAAAAGAAGAACGGCGCGCCCGCTTCATGGCGGTACAGGAAAATATCAGCACCACGCGCCTTGCCCGGAAAATCGGAAAACGTATGACTGTGCTGGTGGACGAGGTACAGAAAAATAAGGCCGTCGCCCGGAGCACGGCCGATGCGCCTGAAATCGATGGCGTGGTTTACGTCGATAACGCAAAAAACGTGAAGCCCGGTGAGTTTATGGAGGTCGAGATTATCGGCTCTGATAAGCATGATTTACGGGCGAAAGCGGTGAATACATCATCCTGAATCCGGTAGCTGAACGCTATAACCGAAAGGATTTTTCGTACCTCTTTTGTATCCCGCAAGCTTCACCTTCCTGGTGAATTCACTACGAGCGGATTCAGGTTAATCGGTTTTTGCGTGTTAAAAAACCCGACAAAACTCGACCATCATTGGCTGGGTTCAAATCTTATACGTTACCGGAGATGAATTTTGAGAAATATTCTTGCCATTGCACTGATCCTTATCGCCTCTACTGCAACCGGGAATGAGGTTGATACGCGTCGAATCCTTCCGCTTACCGAGCATCAACGGGATCACGTGCTCACGGAAATGCGCGCCCTGTTATCGGGAACGCAGAATATCCTGGATGCGCTTTCTGAAGAGAATATGACCGTGGTGGCGCGAGAGGCACGCTCGCTTGGTGTCGGGATGGCGCATAAAGGCGAAGATCATCTCAAGGCTGTATTGCCGAAGGAATTCATGCAGATGGGCATGTCGGTCCACAAGGCCTTCGATCAGATCGCTGCCGACGCAGAGTCTATGCAAGATCCCAAGCATACCCTACGGCAAATGAGTAAAGCGATGCAAACATGCAATGCGTGCCACGCCAGCTATCAGATTCGCCTGAAGGAGCATTCGACGGGGCAGGAAACGCAATCCTCTCATCATCAGCATCAGCATCAGCATTGATGAAAACCGCCTAGTCAAAGGGGTTTCGGACTATTGCGTATCTCGCTCCCAAAGCGAGGCCTGACACGAAAAACAATATTTCCGCATGCTATCCGCTTCAGGACAGTGATGAGGCAAAAAAAATAATCAGAGTCAGAGTACGATCTCATTACTGAAATTCACTCCAAACCCTGATTATGCGATTGTTATTATTGTTGAATTATTGTTATTGTTGTTAGGTGCCTCCCCTTCACTTCTTTACTGCTGCGCTGCCAAAAAAATCCAGCCGGATTGACCAGCCTTGTCAGATGCGTGGCGATCCTTCGCATTACCTGCCGATTTGATCTTTCGCTCTATCTAAGCATTTTCTATGCCAGCTACTATAGCTAAAATAAAACAGAGGGTTATACACACAATCCGAACAGTGTGAATATTAGTGTAAGAATTTTCGGCATCTATCGCATTGGCGTCGTATCATGGTAATGTGACTGGAATTACCATTCTGGAGAAGAGCGTCGGATGATTGCCTGTGATCTTTTCGTCATGATGCACTGTCAAATGAGCTGAAAACCCAGAGTACCAGAGTACTTTACCGGCGCCCACTTGCAAAGTTCAGATAACGGATTCATGCAGACGAACGATTCGCTTTGCTTTTACAAAGGGCTAGAATAGAAAACAATAAGCAGGCCTGCGCAGGCCCGATATTCTATCATTAGCATTGTCCAAGGACAGTCACCATGCCGGAGAATGAGGGCAGCAATTCGTCAATAGTATTGCGCCGCGTAACCGGTGAGGATGGCGCGCCGCGTTTAATGCTCACGGGGAACTGCACTCTGACGGCCCTTGGAAAACGGCTTCAGCCGCTATCCGCTGAACTTGACAATGAAGCAGCCGATCCGGAGCTACGCTGGGACCTCACCGGAGTCCAGCAAATGGATGACGCAGGTGCTGTTGTGCTGTGGCGAGCCTGGGGCAATCAACGCCCCCGGCATTTGCGGCTGCGGCGCGAGCATGAAAGGCTTTTCAATCGGCTGGAAAAAATACCTGCCCCGCCCGCGCCTGTGCCGCGCGATTTGCTGTGGTCGATTACAGTCCTCGGAAATGCAGTTTTTCTGCTGTGGGAGCATTTGACCGGCCTCATCATTCTATCCGGCCAATTATTACTGGATACGATTTACCTCGCCGGCCATCCTGCACGGATCCCCTGGCGCGAAATATCCGCGAACCTGTATCGCACCGGTGCCCAGGCGTTGGGTATCACCGCGCTGGTGGGATTTCTCATCGGTATCGTGCTGAGCTATCTTTCTTCCAAACAATTGCAGATGTTTGGCGCGGACATATTCATCATCAATATTCTCGGCATCAGCATCGTTCGCGAGCTCGGCCCGGTGCTGGCCGCCATATTGGTCGCAGGACGCTCCGGCTCATCCATGACCGCGCAACTGGGCGTCATGAGGGTTACCGAGGAGCTTGATGCACTGACTGTGATGGGTATACCTCACAGTCTGCGTCTGGTACTGCCCAAAGTCATGGCGCTGGGTATCGCGATGCCGCTCGTAGTGTTATGGACGAGCGCCATCGCTTTGATAGGGGGAATGGTGGCTGCCGAGGTCCAGCTAGGGCTTGGCTATCAGTTTTTCTTAAGCAAGCTTCCTGATGTGGTAGCCATTGCCAATTTGTGGCTGGGGCTGGGCAAAGGCGTTGTGTGCGGCATGGCGATCGCGCTAATCTCCTGTCATTTCGGCCTGAGAATCAAATCGAATACTGAAAGCCTGGGTGAAGGAACGACGAATTCAGTCGTCACGTCGATTACCGTTGTTATTATTATCGATGCGATTTTTGCTGTCGTTTTTTCCAATGTGGGAATAAGGTAAGGCGATAATTGATGACGAATGGAAACTACGTTATCGCGGTTGAAGGACTGTATACCCGCTTCGGCACGCATGTAGTACATGAAGATATTAACCTGTGCGTACGTCGCGGCGAGGTCCTTACACTGGTTGGCGGCTCCGGCAGCGGCAAGACCGCTTTGATACGACAGATGCTGGGCCTGGAAACACCCGCACAAGGTACAGTCAGGATTTTTGGCGAGCCCGTGCATGGTCGACGGCACGAACAGCTGCAATATATGCGCAACCGCTGCGGGGTATTGTTTCAGAAAGGCGCCTTATTCAGCGCATTATCGGTATATGACAATATTGCATTGCCCATGCGCGAGTTGCGGACACTTGACGAGGACATGATACGTAACCTGGTTATGCTCAAACTTAAAATGGTGGAAATCGACACAAAACACGCGATCAGAATGCCTGCCGAGCTTTCCGGCGGCATGATCAAACGCATCGCGCTGGCACGGGCCATGGCACTGGATCCCGAATTGCTGTTTCTGGACGAGCCTACCGCCGGGCTTGACCCTGAGCTGAGCGATGGCTTCGTCAAGCTGATCCAGACGTTGCGTACCGAATTGACGCTGACCATCGTCATGGCAACGCATGATGTGGAAACGCTGGTCGCACTTTCCGACCGCGTGGCGGCCCTGGATGAGCAGCGCATGGTGGCGCTTGGAACGCTTCGGGAGGTGATCAATACGAAGCACCCATTTATTACAAAATTTTTCTGCGGTGAGCGTGGCAAGAAGATACTGGAAAATAATCGCAATAATTTATAGGGGATTATTATGGAAAACCGTGCCCATGCCCTTGTGGCGGGTTTATTCGTAATTTTTCTGGGTGCAGCCATAGCCGCCGTGGCCATGTGGTTAACTGGCGACACACTGACGCGTGATAAATACTTGCTGGTATCGGCGTTCCCCATTACCGGGCTCAACTCCCAGGCAACGGTACGTTACCGTGGATTAACTGTGGGCAAAGTGGAGGATATCCGCCTGGATCCGAAAGATTCCCATACCATTCTTATCCGTATTGCTGTAGACAAGGATCTCCCGCTGACCAAAAACGCATATGCGCAGCTTGGTTATCAGGGACTGACAGGCCTTGCGTTTGTGCAATTGAATGACGAAGGCGGCAAAGCGGAGAGGCTGAAAACCGATTCGGACAATCTGGCACAGATTCCCTTTCGCCCCTCCGAGCTGGATAGCATAACCACTTCCGCGCAACGCCTGCTCAGCAATGCCAACGGGCTGGTGGAGCGGCTGAATCTCGTTTTTGACGATCAGAACCGGGCACGGTTTACACGTATACTGGAAAATACAGAGGGGGCGACCGGCCAGATGCGCCGCCTCATCACGCAGCTGGAACCCGGGGTCAGGAAATTGCCGGGGTTGGCCACCGATGCAAGCTCTGTACTGAATCATACTGACCAACTGGTAACCGGGCTTAACCAGATCACAACCAAATTGAATCAGCAGGGGGGGGCTATCGACAACCTTTCTCAAACGGCCGACGAGCTTACCGGCACCATGCATAAACTGCATGGCGTGGCTGAAGGGATCACGCGCAACTCCCGCAACGTGGATCGCGTTCTTCTGCAACTGGAAGAGCAACCCGGGAGTCTTCTGTTTGGCAGATCGCCGCCGCCTCCCGGTCCGGGAGAAGAGGGTTTCGTATCTCCTGGGGGAAATTAAAATGAAAAAAATCCTGGTTCTGGCAATGGTAACGCTCACCGGATGCGTCGCGCCGCGGACGCAAACACCCACGGCGATATATGACTTCGGCTTGCAGCAGTTTACGACCCCAGCCAATAATGCCGACGCATCGGGCAATGTACGGCTACAGGCAAGTCTGCTGGTGGCGGAAGCAGCAACGCCAGCCTGGCTGGACAGCACAGCGATTCATTATCGTCTGGCATATCATGATCCTGCACAAGCTTATGTCTACGCCAGCAACCGTTGGACTTCCCCTCCCGCGACATTGCTCACCCAGTGGATCAGGAGTCGAATTGCCGGGATCAGCGACGGCGGAGTGATGAGCACCGCCGATAGCGTGCAGACAGATTATATTTTGCGCGTGGAACTCGAAGAATTTACCCAGGTATTCGACACCACCGACCAAAGCCGGGCGGTGGTAAAATTGCGCGCCAGCCTCATCAACCGTGGTACGCGTTCGCTGGCGGCGCAACGTAGTTTCCATATCGAGCAGATGGCACACGCGCCCAACGCCACAGGCGCAGTGCGGGCGTTAACGGAAGCGAGCGATAAGCTGATCGGGGATCTGCTTGGCTGGCTTGTCGAGGAACTGCCGGAGGAAAAGAATATCGTGACGTCCTGAAAACCTGGACGTCGAAAAAACCTGGTGGATTGAAACGCAGAAGATCTTTTTAAAATAATTTTCGGTAATCTTCTACAAAACTGAATTATTTCAGCGACCCAAAGACTCGCTGGAGTAACTTACTGCCCTGGCCCATCGGGTCGCTGCGGATGGCGCGTTCCTCCTCGGCCATCATCAGATAGAGCCCGTCCAGCGTTTTTTGTGTAACGTAGTTTTCAATATTTGCATCCTTTTCCCCAATCAAACCCAATTTCGCGCCCTTTCCCGCGAATTCGTTGTATTTCTTGATCAATCCTACCTGATCCGTTGCATTTTTTACGATCGGCAAAAATTTTTGAGACAACGCGTCTGAAGTCGTTGTACGAAAATACTGTGTTGCCGCGTCGTCACTACCAGTCAATATGGCTCTGGCATCTTTCACGGACATCTTTTGCACCGCGTCCATCAGCAGCGGCCTGGCTTCGGCTGCTGCTGTCTCCGCCGCATGATTCATTGTCACGATCAAACCGTCGGCATATTTACTCATGCCCAGAGTGCGCATGATGCCCTCCACTTTCTGCAGCGCCCCGGGCAGCGGTATTTTAACCTTGGGGTTATTGAGAAACCCATCCGCTACCCCGAGCTTGTCCACTGCCACATCCGCACCCTGAGTGAGTGCTTGCTTCAGCGCACCCGTCGTATCTTCGTCGGAAACGGGACCGCTTCCCGTAGCACAGGCGGGAATAAAAACGACAAGCCAGATAATAAATACAGTGATGGTACGCATTTGGGCAACTCCTGTTGGGTGCGCGCTACTTGCTGGCCGTAAAGTATCCTGGTCGTTTACAAAAAAACACTATGGAATTATCGGTTATCGGATACCGGCCTCATGCGCCTGCTGGTCGGCATGGTAGCTGGAGCGTACCATGGGGCCGCACGCCGCATTGCTGAAGCCCATTTCAATGGCGGCGCGTTCCAGTTCCTTGAATCCTTCCGGCGGTACGTAGCGTAATACAGGTAAATGTCCAATGCTGGGTTGCAGATATTGGCCGATGGTGAGCATCTCGACATCGTGTTCGCGTAAATCGCGCATTACCTCAAGAATCTCGTCGTCGGTTTCCCCCAAACCCAGCATCAAGCCCGATTTGGTCGGAATATCCGGAAAATTCACCTTGAAGTCTTTCAGTAATTTGAGCGAATGTGCGTAATCGGCGCCTGGGCGGCACTGCCGATAGAGCCGCGGAACAGTTTCCAGATTATGGTTCAATACGTCCGGAGGACAGGCAAACAATTTTTCCAGGGCAACTTCCAACCGGCCGCGGAAGTCCGGTACGAGGATTTCTATTTTTGTCCGCGGCGAATGGGCCCTGACCTCACGTATGCAATCTACAAAATGCTGAGCGCCACCATCACGCAGATCATCGCGATCGACGCTGGTGATGACGACGTATTTCAGCTTCATGGCGGCGATGGATTGCGCCAGGTGCAGAGGTTCCTGCGCATCCGGTGCCAGCGGCTTACCGTGCGCCACATCGCAGAACGGGCAACGGCGAGTACAGAGGTCACCCAGGATCATGAATGTCGCGGTGCCTTTGCCGAAACACTCGCCGATGTTGGGGCAGGAAGCTTCTTCGCATACGGTATGCAGTTTCTGTTCCCGCAGGATACGTTTAACCTCGTAGAACTCCTGGCTATTGGATGAGCGTACCCGTATCCATGAGGGTTTACGCAACACCTCGTCGGCGGATTGCGGCAGAATTTTGACGGGATTACGCGCGGTCTTGGCCGCACCTTTCTGGCGAGTTTCAGTTGTCATGGATAAAACGAATTATTCCTCTTGGTGGGGTACATAAAAAGTGCACATCTGGCGGATATTCATTGCAAGTTTCCGGTATGCGTTCCGCCTCCGGATTCCGGCGCTGTAAATTACTTTCTTGCATGTAAATCAAATGCTGCACGAACATTTTCCGCATCTATCGTCACGCGTTGGCTTGTGCCTGAAATATCGAATTCTCCATGCCTGCGAGTCTGGCCTGCAGCTTTTCGGCGAGCTTCCCGCACAGGGTTTCCAATCCATCGGTTACGCCAAGATCTCTGGTTTGCGTTACCCGTAATCCGGAATAACCGCACGGATTGATCGCCGCAAATGGAACCAGATCCATGTCGACGTTGAGAGATAATCCGTGATAACAACAACCGTTTTTTATTTTCAGCCCCAGCGCTGCGATTTTTGCGCCCCCCACATACACACCGGGCGCGTCCGTGCGACCTACTGCGTCTATGCGATAGTCCCATAGCAAATCCACCACCGCACTTTCGATTTTCCTGACCAGTTCGCGCACGCCAAGTTTGAGGCGGCGCATATCCAGCAGCAGGTACGCGACAATTTGGCCAGGACCGTGGTAGGTGATCTGGCCGCCGCGATCTGTCCGAATGACGAGAATACCGTCGTTATGCAGCAGGTGTTCCGGCTTACCTGCCACACCCTGAGTGTAAACCGGCGGGTGTTGCAGCAACCAGATTTCATCAGGCGTATTCTTCGTACGGGAACCGGTAAAGTCCTTCATCGCTTGCCAGGTGGAAAGATAATCCGTCAGACCGGCATATCTGATTTTAATGTTTGAGCTTCCCGGTTCAAACCGTGGGGGATACATGCTCGAAAAAGTATTCGGGGTTTCCAGAACGCGCGGCCTCGTTAAAGTACCATTAATACCGACGGATGATCGCATAGTTCCCGATATAGCGCATCCAGTTGTTCGCGGGAAACGGCACGTATCGTACAGGTGAGACTCAGATAGGTATTTTTCTTGCTGATCCTGACCTCCAGATTCGTCTCATCATAATCGGGCGCGTGGCATTTTACGATCATCAGTACTGCCTGAGTAAACTCCTGCCGGCCATGTTCCAGCGATGCCGCGCCGGATAGGGAACCCGGCAAAGACCCGACGCGCCCTATGATTTTAATGGGAAAATCACAAGGGTATTCGATTAGCGTGGTTTGCTCGGACGAGCTCATAGGTTGCGGCTTCCTAGCCCGGATGTTTCATAAATTTGCGTGATGATTGCGCAGGATTTTGTTTTATAGGGATATTTTGTGAAAGAGTGGCGTAGTTATTCATACGCCCGACTGAACGAAATTTTCATACGAAATAAAAGACCAGCGAGGGCGCGCGTCAATTTATGAAACATCCGGGCTAGATACTGGAAGGTTGCCTCGCATCACATTGTGCTTATAGCGCTGGTAGAGCCGGTACAGTAATGCGAACATCGCGCCCGGTTTTCCCTCGCCCACCGGTTTACCGTCGAGGCGGGTGATCGGCATGATTTCTTTAGTCGAGGAGGTAAGCAAAAGTTCCTGGGCGGTACGTACTTCATATTCAGAAATTGCTCGCACTTCATACGGAATTTTTTCGGCCGCCGCCAGCTCAAGTACGACGTCATAAGTAATACCCGGCAGCATGAGATGATTTTTCGGCGGAGCCAGCAGAACGCCATTTTTTGCCACAAAAATGTTGCTGGCCGCCCCCTCAGTCATAAAACCTTCCCGCAACAGCACTGTTTCCATTGCGCCCGCATCAACGGCCATCTGGCGCAGCAATACATTGGGTAACAGTGAAATCGCCTTGATGTCACAACGTAACCATCGGTTGTCATTGGCTGTGATAGCGGCAACGCCGGCAGCGAGTAATTCCGCCGGCGGCGCCAGCAATGGATTACTCATGATGAACACGGTGGGCACCACCCCTTTTGGAAAGGCATGATCCCGCCGCGCGACACCGCGGGTAACATGCAAGTAGACGTACTGATCGTCATGTTCATTGCCAGCGATGATTTGCTCCAGCAAGTTGCTCCATTCGCTGTCCGAATGCGGGTTTTGCAGCCGAATCCCGTCAAGGCTGTGCTGCAAGCGGAGCAGATGCTCGGCCAGGCGAAAAGCTTTGCGAGAATAAACAGGAATTACTTCATATACACCGTCGCCAAAAATGAAGCCCCTGTCCAGCACAGGAACACGGGCTTCCTCGATAGGCATGAAATCACCGTTCAGATAAATCATGATGAGCCTTGTTCGTAAAATCTGCTGCGGAGCGCACTCGTCCAACGCTAATTAAAGATCAACCGCATACTATCCCAGGCGCGGCCAAAAGTCCAACGCTAATTAAAGATCAACCGCATACTATCCCAGGCGCGGCCAAAAATATTCGCGGAATTCACCGTTTCCAACGCCACCAGCGGATGTTCAGCTACGGGTTTGCCATCGAGCGTAAATTTCGCCCTGCCCACTTTTTGTCCTGCAGTGATGGGAGCAACCAGAGGCTGTTTATATTCCACCCTGGCTTTCAGCTTATCGGCCTGATATCTGGGGAGCGCGAAATAAACATCATACCCGAAACCTGTCCTGAGTTTGTCCTGCGCACCTTTCCACAACTGGATGGCTATCACTTCCTTCTCCTTCGGATACAGCCGGACGGTATCGTAGAACTGGAAGCCATGATTCAGCATACGCTGGCTTTCCATGGCACGCGCACTATCGGAGGCCGTTCCCATCACTACCGAAATCAGTCGCCGCTCGCCACGCCTGGCCGACGTAATAAGGCAATAGCCCGCGGCTTCGGTATGTCCGGTCTTCAGCCCGTCCACGTTGGGATCAAGCCACAGCAGACGGTTACGATTAGCTTGCGTGATTTTGTTGTACGTATATTCACGCAGGGAATAAAGCGGGTAGTATTCAGGAAAATCCCTGATCATGGCAGCCGCCAGCAGGGAGAGATCGTAAGCCGTGCTGTAATGCTCGGAATGCGGCAAACCGGTTGAATTGGCGAACCGGGTATTTTTCATGCCCAAACGGCTCGCCTCCTTGTTCATTATCTGTACGAAGGCACTCTCCGAGCCCGAGACAGCTTCGGCCAACGCTATGCAGGCATCGTTGCCGGATTGAACGATCACGCCGCGCATTAATTCATCAACCGTTACCGTCCTGCTGGGTTCGATAAACATGCGGGAACCCTGCGCGCGCCAGGCGTGCTCCGACACCGCCACGCTCTGCGTCAGGGTGATGCGTTTCTGGTGGAGCGCGGAGAAAACCACATACGCTGTCATCAGCTTTGTAAGCGACGCGGGCTCGACACGTTCGTGAACATTCTGACCGAACAAAGTCTGCCCGCTTTGAAAATCGGTGAGAATATAGGATTTGGCAGCCACCGATAAGGCCTGCGGGGCCGCGGAAAGCTGAGCTTGCTGTGCCGTAGCGGGTAAGGCCAACACGCACAGCAATAGAGGAAGTAAACGTCTCATTGATAGCGGCAAAAAACGCCATTATATCCCAGCCACATCGATCGCGTTACCGGGGTACGGATTGCCGGCAATTTCGCGGCATCCGATTCTATTGTCGGCCGCCGCAAATGCTAAAACCGTCGTTCCAACCCAGTTTATATTGGGCATCGGCTGCAAACCGGCTTTTGTTCTTGAATCCGAAACGCGTTTTTTTTGCAGTCTCGCAGCCATCGATATAGCCATCCTTGAAAGCTGGCGAGTAACCCGTGAGGTTGTAGACGGGTCGCGTGGTCGCAGGCATGGGTCCCGGCGGGCGCTCGCTCTGTCTCGTAGCCGCACAGCCTGCGAATGCCGTAACCAGAAAAACCGCCACGATCAAACGCATCGCCCGCTCCCCTTTAATTGATAGAGATATGATACCCGTACCACTCCCAGGCGAAAGATAGCACCAGGGGAACGACAGAATCCTGCATTCCTGCTCGTTCGTATCTCGGGCAGTCTTCGTATCAAGCAACCTGCCGGGCTACGCTATGCTAAACCAATCTGCTTTCGGCAGTTCAGGCGGTTCAGGATACGGTTGTAATCGTCAACGCCTGCGCCCACCCCCGAAGATGCCACCCAAAACGCCTCGAAAGATCTCGCGGCCGACCTGCGAGCCAGCAGAGCGAGCTGCGCTTTTGGCAAGCGTATCGAGAATGCCGGGGTGACGGCCCCCGCGCGGACCTGTCTTGCCGAGCAGCATATCGCCCAGCATATCCATCATGCCTCCGCCGGCATCCGTTGAGCCCGTCCTGGCCGGCTGTGGATCTGCCTCACCTTCGGCATTCTGTTTTACGGCTGTACGGCTCCTGATTATTTCGTATGCCGATTCGCGATCCACTATCTGTTCATAATGACCGAAAATAACCGACGATCTGATGATGGCCGCGCGCTCCGTATCGGTAATGGGGCCTATTCTCGATGCCGGCGGTAAAATAAATGCACGCTCAACCATGGTGGGACGGCCTTTCTCATCCAGAAACGACACGAGAGCTTCGCCGACAGCGAGCTCGGTGATTACCTTTTCGGTATCAAAATTCGGATTGGCACGCATGGTTTGGGCTGCGGACCTGACTGTCTTCTGGTCTCTCGGCGTAAACGCACGCAATGCGTGCTGCACTCGATTGCCAAGCTGGCCTAAAACGCTTTCGGGGATATCCAGCGGACTCTGCGTGATAAAATATACCCCTACTCCCTTGGAGCGTATCAATCTCACCACCTGCTCAATTTTCTCCAGCAATGCCCTGGGTGCTTCGCCAAACAGCAAATGGGCCTCGTCGAAGAAAAACACCAGCTTCGGCTTCCCTTCATCGCCAATTTCGGGAAGGTGCTCGAACAGCTCCGATAATATCCACAGTAAAAAAGTGGAATACAACTTGGGCGAGTTCATCAGCTTTTCGGCGGCAAGAATATTGATCGTGCCACGCCCATTGCTGTCGGTTTGTATCAAGTCGCTTATGTCGAGCATCGGCTCGCCGAAGAAGTTATCTCCTCCTTGTTGCTCGATCTCCAGCAATGCGCGCTGAATGGCCCCTATCGAGGCCGCTGAAACGTTGCCATACTGGACAGTGAAATCCTTCGCGTTTGCACCGATGAATTGCAGCATGGCGCGCAGATCCTTTATGTCAAGCAGCAACAGTCCGTTGTCATCCGCTATCTTGAACACCATTGTCAACACGCCCTGCTGCGTGTCGTTCAGGTTGAATAGCCGCCCCAGCAACAACGGTCCCATATCTGAAATCGTTGTACGGACGGGATGGCCTGCTTTTCCGTAGACGTCCCAGAATGTAACCGGGCATGCCTTCCATTGCGGCTCATCAAGCTGGAGATGCGAAAGCCGTTCCCTGAGTTTCGGCGAACCCTCGCCTGGAGCGGAAAGGCCCGCCAGGTCGCCTTTGACATCAGCCATGAATACCGGCACCCCGATTGACGAGAATCGCTCGGCTAACACCTGCAAGGTGACGGTCTTGCCGGTGCCGGTCGCGCCGGTAATCAGCCCATGCCGATTGGCGAAGTTGGGTAGCAACCCGATCGTATGATCAGAACGGGCAATTAATAACGGGTTCGTCATGAAAACCTCGGGAATTGGCTTAAGAATTGGTTCGGCATTACGTCAATGCATCAGCAATGTTGTTTTTATGCAATCTGGCAACCGGCTCTTCTTCCCTACCCTGCCCAACCGGCAATGTCGAGCATCAGAAGCAGCAGAAGCCACAACACCAGGGTACGCCAGACCAGGCCTACCGTACTTTGCAGAAAATCCACATCGGCTTCTTCGCCTACACCCAGTTCGGGACGATAATGTGTACCACCGGCTTCTTCCGACGGATCACCCAGACAAACCCCAAGGGCGCCCGCGCCACTGGCGAGGATGATGCCCTGGTTCTGGTCTACCCATGATGCCGCCTGCGCACGCCAGCAATAAACCGCATCCTCAAAATTACCTGCAATGGCGAAGCTCAACGCAGTCAACCTTGCCGGGAGCCAATCGATTATCTGGAATGCTTTTGCGGCAAAATCCCCAAAAGCGTCCGGGCGGTCGCTCCAACGTTCCTCCAATAATTCCGCCAGGCGATACAACACCGGGCCCAGCGGTCCCGGCAGGACGGCAAAGCAAACAATAATCCCAAATACATAACGGTGCGAATAGACAAGCCCCCTCTCGATGGTAACCCGCGCGATTTCCTGGCTGTCGAGCTTGTCCGCTTTGACTCCATGCAGTTCCTTCAGTAACTTGCGAGCGAGGAGCAAATCCCCATTTTTGAGCGCATCCTTGATTTCGGTGAATGAATAGCTGAACTGGCGAAATCCCATGGTGAGATAAAGCGTAATTACATTCCATGCCCACGCCAGCAAGGGGTTGAGGCCATGCAACAAATAGTAGACCCAACCCCAGAGTATCAGTACCGGCGCCATTGCGGCGATCCAGGCCGCTATGCCGTGGCGGCGCGCGCCGGTATTGAAATATTGCTCCAGCCAATCCGCATAGGAGAGAAAGAGCAAAACGAAACGATTGCGATCACTGCCTGGACGCCACTGGTCCAGCAGGAAAGCGGAGATCAAGGAGAAAAAGGTCATTGCGAAAAAATCATACAGGTTTCTGCTACTCCGTTCTTATCCCGGATATTTCATAAATTTGCGTGATGATTGCGCAGGATTTTGTTTTGTGGGGAAATTTTGTGAAAGAGTGACGTAGTTATTCATACGCCCGACTGAACGAAATTTTCATACGAAACAAAAGACCAGCGAGGGCGCGCGTCAATTTATGAAACATCCGGGTTATATATCATCGCAACACTGATTTGAGCAACTTGCCCATCTCGGCAGGATTGCGCGTTACTTTAATCCCGCACTCTTCCATGAGGGCGAGCTTTTCCTGTGCCGTGCCCTTACCACCGGAGATGACCGCGCCGGCATGCCCCATGCGCTTGCCCTGCGGCGCGGTAACACCTGCAATAAAGCCCACCAATGGTTTCTTCATATGCTCCTTGACCCAACGGGCGCAATCTTCCTCATCGGAGCCGCCGATCTCACCCACCATCAAAACCGCATCGGTGTCATCGTCGTCATTGAACAATTTCATTACATCAAGGTGCTTCAGCCCATTCACAGGGTCACCGCCAATGCCGATACAGGTGGACTGGCCCAATCCCTGCTCCATCAGCTGCGCCACAGCTTCATAAGTGAGCGTGCCGGAACGCGATACCACACCCACGCGCCCTTGCTTATGGATGTAACCCGGCATAATGCCAATCTTGATTTCGCCGGGGGTGATAATGCCCGGACAGTTGGGGCCGATCAGCCGGGTTTTCCGCCCCTGCATCTTGTGGCAGGTACGCAGCATGTCGCGGACCGGAATACCCTCTGTAATGCAGATTACCAGGTCCAGCTCCGCGTCCACGGCCTCGTCAATAGCGGCGGCGGCGAATGGCGGCGGCACGTAAATAACGGAAACCGTCGCGCCGGTTGCCTGTTTCGCTTCCCGAACGGTAGCGAAAACTGGAATGCCTTCGAAATCCTCGCCTGCTTTCTTCGGATTCACGCCCGCGACAAAACAATTTTTTCCGTAGGCATAATCCCGGCACATGCGAGTATGAAACTGCCCGGTTTTACCGGTAATACCCTGAGTCATGACACGGGTATGGCGGTCGATGAGGATAGCCATACTACACCTCTTTTGTTGCAGATTCTGTTGCCGGCGCCATCGACTGTGCGGCCATGACAGCCTTCTCCGCAGCGTCCGCCATATTCCCTGCGGAAATTATCCGCAGTCCGGATTCACCCAGGATTTTTTTGCCCAGATCCACATTGGTTCCTTCGAGGCGCACCACCAGCGGAACGTTCAGCTTCAGCTCCCGCGCCGCCGCCACCACGCCTTCTGCGATCACATCGCACTTCATGATGCCACCAAATATGTTTACGAGTATGGCTTGCAGCTTGGGGTTGCGTAACATCAGCTTGAATGCTTCCGCCACCTTTTCGGCGGTAGCGCCCCCGCCGACATCCAGAAAGTTGGCCGGATTTCCGCCGTAGAGCTTGATGATATCCATGGTTGCCATCGCCAGACCCGCGCCGTTAACCAAGCAACCGATGTTGCCGTCCAGGGAGATATAGGAGAGACCATGCTGGGATGCCTCGATCTCCGCCGGGTCTTCCTCGTCCAGATCCCGCAGGCCAGCAATATCAGGGTGGCGGAAGAGCGCGTTGTCGTCGAAACTCATTTTCGCGTCGAGCGCGACGATATGATCCTCGGCGGTAAGTATCAACGGGTTGATTTCGACCAATGAGGCGTCCGTGCTGTCGTAGGCCTGGTACAAACTCTGTAAAAGAGCCCGTGCTTCTTCCACTGCTGTTTCCGCGATCCCGATCTTGCCGGCAATGTCGCCAGCCTCCTGGGCGGTTAGCCCGATGATCGGATCGATCAACACCTTGTGAATCTTTTCCGGGTTCCTGGCCGCAACCTCCTCGATATCCATTCCTCCTTCGGAACTGGCCATCAGGCAAACGCACCGGCTACTTCGATCAACCACCAGGCCGATATAAAACTCTCTTCGGGTATCAATCCCCTGCTCTACCAGAAGACGCCGGACAACCTGGCCGCGCGGGCCGGTCTGATGCGTAACCAGCGTCATGCCCAGTATCTTTTCAGCGAATTGCTTTACCTCATCAAGCGACCTGGCTACTTTTACGCCACCCCCCTTGCCACGCCCGCCGGCGTGAATCTGTGCTTTAACCGCCCACACGCCACCGCCCAGCTTTCTGGCAGCCTCGACCGCTTCCTCAACACTAACACAACCGATTCCCAGGGGCGTGCTAACGCCAAATCCCCGCAAAATCTGTTTAGCCTGGTATTCGTGGATTTTCATGGCCTCTCCAGTAACGCGGAAAACCAAGTATATCCTATTCGTTTAGCGACGTTGCATGAAGAAGGCAGCAGTTTCGAATGAGCCAACACGAACACTGAGCTCGCGACAGGGTTATCCCTATCGAATTGTCGGGTTATATGCCGATATCATCGATCGGCGCGATCGCTGTCTTTCTTAACGGATGAATCCGCTGAATCCCGATCGATATTTACTTCACATAGTATTACCGTGACATTATCTCTTCCCCCTGCAGCAATAGCCGCCGCGATCAGCTCTTTGACCTTGTGCTGGATCGATATCGAGGAAAGCAGGATCTCCTGGATCGCTGAATCCGCGACCATATCCGTCAGCCCATCCGTACATAGCAAAAAAATGTCATGGCTGAGCCCCGCACCCTCCAGAATATCGAACGACACCGATGGATCTATCCCAAGCGCTTGCAGAATGATATTTTTCCGCGGGTGATGTTTCGCTTCCTCCGGTGTCAGTGTTCCATTGTCCACCATGCGCTGCACCAAGGAATGGTCTTTGGTCAACTGCCGCAAGATGCCATCCCTCAGCAAGTAGATCCTGCTGTCTCCGACGTGACCGATAACATATCTGTCCCCATCAAACACCAGAAGATCGCCGGTACATCCCATCCCTTCGTCATCTGGATACTGTGCGGTATGTTCGAATATCCGTTCATTTGAACACCTGAAGACTTTTCGGGCAAGTTCATGGTCTGTTTCCCTTAAAGAAGGAGCACGGCTGCGAAAAACAGCCTGCGCCGTTTCAATAAAATAACGACTGGCAATTTCACCCGCCGCCGCGCCGCCCATCCCGTCCGAGATTGCAAAAAACCCGGCTTCAGGCATAACGAGGTAGGCATCCTCATTATTGCTGCGTAACAGTCCGATGTCAGTTGCGCCTGCCGAGATCAGCTTGACCATATCGTATCCAGGGAATCCACAGTCCACAGGTCCGGGCAAAACATCCGATAGCGCCCGATCAATTACTCATGCCATTTGACATACCGGATGGATATACAGTTCTGATTAAAGCAGGTATTCTTACCGGGAAGGCGGGCTTCATGGAAGCATCCCACAGTACGGGTACTGCATAATGTCTAACTTTTCAAAAGAGAAAGCATGCGGGCACTGATTTTTCTGTTGGCGACGGTTTGTATATCGAGCTTCAGCTCGATATCGTTTGCCGCCGAACACAATCATGGCGATGCCGTCACTTACACGCCCGATGTTACCTTTACCTTGCGCACCGACATCGCGGACGGCAAACTGGTCTTTATCGGTGAAACCGATGCCATTGCGAGCAAGATCAACCCCGATCTGAAAGTACCCGAAGGTGCGGTTGTCCAGATCAACCTGATCAATGGCGACGGCGCCGTCCACGACATCGCTATTCCCGACTTCAGTGTGAAGTCCGGCAATATCACGGCAAAGGGCGCAGCCACTACGATAGTATTCCGTGCAACGCGCACCGGCAAGTTTGAATACCTCTGCACGCTGCCTGGCCATAAGGCCGCCGGCATGTTCGGCCAACTCATCGTGGGTACCCCGGAGGAGCAGGCAAAAAGCAATGCAATAGATGTTGCACAGGATCCCCATGCGGTAGGCGAACCTGTCGGTAACCGAGGGCCAAAACACGTGATGCTGGATCTCGAATCCACCGAGATCGAGGGTCGGCTCTCGGATGGCAGCACCTATAAATACTGGACCTTCAACAACAAGGTGCCGGGCCCGTTTGTGCGCATAAGGATGGGCGACACAGTTACCGTCAAGTTGCGCAATGCAAAAGACAGCGCTCATATCCATTCGATAGATTTTCACGCGGTTACGGGGCCGGGCGGAGGCGCAACAGTCACCCAGGTTGCGCCCGGTCAGCATAAGAGCTTTACTTTCAAGGCACTGCACCCGGGACTATTCGTTTATCATTGTGCGACTCCCATGGTCGCTCAGCACATCGCAAATGGCATGTATGGAATGATTCTGGTTGAACCGGAAGGCGGCATGCCGGAGGTCGACAGGGAATTCTACGTAATGCAGGGCGAGCTCTACACCGCGCAACGGCATGGCGCCCCAGGCTTGCATGAGTTTTCGCTCGAAAAACTTCTCGCCGAGAATCCGGGTCACCTTATGTTCAATGGAACCATGGATGCGCTCACGAAAACGTACAAAATGAAAGCCAATGTGGGCGAAAATGTGCGGATATACTTCGGCGTGGGTGGTCCCAATCTAACCTCGAGTTTTCACGTCATCGGGGAAGTATTCGATAAGGTATATGACCACGCTTCGCTGACCAGTCCGCGGCTAACCGACGTACAAACCACGCTTGTCCCGCCTGGGGGCGCCACCATAGTGGAGTTCAAAGTGGATTATCCGGGCCAATACATACTGGTCGACCACGCGTTGTCGCGCATGGAGAAAGGGCTGGCGGGTTTCCTGACGGTCAATGGCAAGCCAAACCCGGCAATATTCAACAGCAGCGAAAAAACCGGCGTTACCTCCGGCCGTCAGGAATAATGCCGACGGCGACGGCAGGGACGAAATAGCTTCAAACAAAAGAGCTGCAGCCAAGGGTGGTTTCGATCAGCGAAAGGTTCCTAAAAAACCATGCGTATGATCGAAGGAGTCAACATATTCCCCTACGATCTCTCCAGCGTCATTGATGCCAAACGCGCGTGTATGTTTTGCTCGCGGAACGTTAAATGTTTCCACGCCACGCGCTTCCGTAAATATAAATCCCCGGTCGATCCCGTCCTTGGTATAGGTTCCAACGTGCCTGACCTCATCCGGCGCATCGGCATCGTTGATGCCGTAAGCACCGCTTCTGGTAGCGCCTGGGATAACGATGCGCTCGGCGCTCGCAATGTCAGGTCCCGACAAATAAAAAGCGTTGAATTCACCGGTGGCCTCCTGTAGGGTTCCTACCATTCTTCGCGTGTTGTTAATGCCGAAGGTTTGCGTCGACAGGTCGTTGAATACACTGATGGGACCACCGGGGCCAGGCGGAAAGGTAAAGCCGTAATTCCTGGCCGCCATGTCCGAGAAGGTGCCGACTATGAGCCCGCCATCGTTAATGCCATAGGCAGTGGGAATCGGAGGATTACCGGGAAAGGATATAACGCCGCCATCCAGCAGAAACGCGCGCTGCCCGAATGCGTCGCGGACGGTGCCCACAATCTCGCCGGGGCCGGAATTATTAATGTCGAAAGCTTTAACCTCAATGGCTCCGTCAACGACAAGCGTGACAAAACTGGTTTGAAGATCCCGCTGGAACCCATTGATATTTCCTGCTTTATCGACATAGTACCCAACAATGGAGGCGGACCCCGCCGGGCTGGCGTTGTTTATGCCACGCGGATGAGTGGATACAGCCCCCGGAACGTCAATATCGGTAAAGACAGTGGGTATACTGGAGCAACCGGCAATTCCGCTTACCAATCCGAATCCAGCGATCCAGACGATTAATTTTTTTTTCATCTTCGCCTCCTCTAGAAAGACCCGTTCCTCGAAACGCTGCGGCTCCACGCAAGCTGCCACCAGGTTTGCGCATCGATAATTGCACGGTCAGCTCTATTAACGATAGCCAAGATTCTGAAAAATGCAAGGACATTAGAGGCTTCGCTCAGGGAGCATATACAAGGTATTGTCCGTGATTTGATGTTCGATATTGGTGCCTTGGCGCGCGAACGGCGGACAAGATCTGCACTGTAACCCCATACCATAAAAAAGGTTAGCAGTTACGCTAACCCTTTCAACACATGGTGGGATCAGTTTTTCCCAAATTTAACCCACCAAATATAATTTTCTAGGCGTTGGGGTGCCATCTTCTTATTGCCGCCATTCCGAAAAGACCGATACCGAGCAAAGCTAAAGAGGCAGGTTCCGGCACAGTATTATCGGAGAAAAATAAATTCGCGACTCCTTGCTGTAATGTAGTGGCGCCGGGTGCGGGATTAAACGGATTGAAGTTTCCGTTTGTCTGAAAACCAACGTAAAACGGACGGGGGGATGTGAAATAAAGTTCCCCACTAGGATCCAAGGCTGTGCCATTAAACAATATGGCGAAGTTGCCAGGATCTAGTCTAGTACTGTCCCCGCTTCCTTCGCCTGTTCCATTGAAGCCCGACATGAGGCGCAAGTCATCCGCGAAGGATGTACGAGTAATACCTCCTGTACCAGTTCCCGGCAAAATTACTGTTGTGTCCGAGTTGGGATCTATATAAAGTTCCAAAGAGCTGCTTGTAGCAGTGATATTAAGAATATTACCCGTGGGACCCGATACCGAGAAAATACCTGAAGAGGTTGCAACGGCATATGCTGTATAGCCTGCGGGCTCTGGACCATTCAGATAGCTGGTAACAGCTCCTCCGCTGCCCAATGTATAACTGCCAAGAGAAAAAATTGTTCTCGCACTGAATGTGTTGGCTCCGGTAGCGGTAAACACTTCGTTATAACTGCCGTTAATCTTATCTGCGTTGAAAGTATTTGCTTGCGTACCAGGGACGCTGCCCTCATTAACTCCGAAAATAGCAAGGGCGAATGTGGGGGTACTTAGACTACAAGATGTGGCAAAAGCAGCTGCAATAGCGATGGTTTTTATTGATGACTCCAATTTCCTCATGGTCTCTCCAGACTGAATTGATAATGTATGTCAGCAGCAACTCTAGTGCTTAGGTATCAGAACAAATTATAAATCTAGTACCTTAGTACTAGCATCGCTAGTCTAAGCAATATCTATGCCGTTATTCTATTCATTTTATAATCAGCCTGTTAAAGCAGATCGCTCCCGCTACAGTGGATGAGGTGTAATAATTTTCGACAGCAATCGGCCATCGCCGGAGTAAAACTGACCCATTTTTGGAGTGAACCCCTCGGAGCACCCATACCGAAAGCGATTAAGGAGGAAATAACCTGCCATGACTAAACAGAACTGAAAAAACCTGACGCCCAGCAACGGCTACCACCGAAACCGTTGACCCAGATCGACGAGACACATGGGCGAGACGAAGCGATCTTCGATGCTTACGCCAGCGGTGGTTACAGTTTGAAGGAGATCGGGGATCATTTCAGACTACATTACTCCCGGGTGAGTCGCATTGTGAAACAGCAACGATTGACAAGAAACAAGACTTGACCCTTATTTTCCGTTTTTATACGAAAGTGAACGCCAAGTCTACGCTGCCTTGGATGGGATGATATCCAGGGAAAGGGCATAGCGGCTGAAACATGGGAAAGCGCATGAGAAAGCGCCCCTGAATCCGGCTTGGAATTCAGGGGCGCCAACAATGAAATCTTTATTAACTTGCACAATAATTGATGGTCGCGGTGTTACTCCTTTAGAACGCCACCATGCTGTCCTTCACTCTGCTGGATTCCCGTATGCTGGGCATCTTTTTCATGACTTATTTCGGGAGGGCAATCGCGGCCCTGTGTCGCCTTCGAATTACCATTATCAGATTTAACCTGAGACTGTTCATTCCCCAAAAGTGCGGTATTAGGTTCTCCAGCCCATGCAGCAGGGAAAGAGAAGCCAACAGTAGTTACCAAAGATAACAATAACAATTTTGCGGTTTTCATTTGAAACCTCCTCTACTCTGCGCAACATGGTATAAATAAATAACCAGCGTCAACCATAATTGGACAGCCTTACTTATGTCCACGGGTTCGCCAACTACTGGAAATTTCCTCCGCTGGCCGTCACGATTATTTATAGTATATAAAACCATTTTTTAAAAGTGGTTTTATAGACGAGCTGGATAAGAGCCTTTTTGAAGTAGAAGCGGCCTCAATTCAACACCTCCTGATGCCAGTATCACGCCGCCGGCAAGTCTGAATAATATTGCAGCTTGATACGCTCAACGTAATTTCTCAGGTTATCCTTCGTCAAGCCATGTTCTTTCAGAAGCGATTCAATCGGGTAGCCGAAAGTGAATTCACCCTGATGTGGCAATTAACAAGACCTGACCCAATACTGTTCGGATAAATAAATATCAGTTACACTTTAGCCATTGTCCTCATGGGAGCGGAGATGGCACGAACCAAAGCAGTTCTGGGAGCTGGG